>JAFYYE010000216.1 GCA_017557715.1 Pseudobutyrivibrio sp. | reverse complement strand
TGTCCTTTATGAACACTTCCAAGAATGGCGTCAGTGCTGTTCCAACAATCAACACAAAGTAGCCGACCAGGATATAAGTCTTTTTGAAGACACGCATTAGCACCTTGATTTTTGCTTCGTCGTTTTCCTCAATTGGCCTGTAAAGGCTGAATGTTATTGCCACTCCAATTCCCAGATCCGCCAAAGATAAGATAGAAAGAATATTTCCAAGCAATCCGCTCAGACCTAAATATTCTTTCCCCAACGTATAGATAAAAACTGTACGTAAAAGGAAACGGGCAACTAGGTCTACCAATTGCCCGCCAAAAGAAAAAATAATGTTTACTATCGAATTTTTTGTTCTACTTGTTGATTCGTTTTGCATTTTTCCTCGTTTTATTATTAAACTACAGCACAATACCTATACCAATAATGTCCTGCAAACGGATAATACCAACCGCCTTATCCTTTTTGATTACTGGTAAGCATGTGATGTTCTTTTCTTTCATGATTTTCAAAGCTTCAACTGCCAATTTATCCTCAGTGATTGTAACTGGAGATTTTGTCATCATATCTTCCACGCTAAGTGAATAAACATCAGCTTCCTTTTCGAGCTGACGACGCAAATCTCCATCAGTGATGATTCCGCAGAACTTTTCATCGGCATCTACAACAGACACAGCGCCCATGCCCTTCTTGCTAAGTTCGATAATTGCATCCTTCATCTGAGAATCTTTGCTTACAATTGGATTCTTGCTACCTTTTGCCATAAGATCCTTTACACGAAGGATAAGCTTCTTGCCAAGAGAACCGGCTGGATGATATTTGCCAAAATCTGCATTTCCAAATCCGTAGATAGCACTAGCCACAACAGCCAATGCATCTCCGTAACAAAGCTCAACTGTTGTACTTGAAGTAGGCGCTAACCCAAGATAACAAGCCTCCTCAAACTTTGGAAGGATCTGAACAATATCAGACATCTTCGCCAAAGTAGATTTAGGGTTTGCTGTGATTCCGATGAGTTTCGCACCTATAAGCTTGATGTTTGGAAGGATTCGAATGATTTCATCGCTCTCGCCGCTATAACTCATAGCCAGCACGACATCATTTGCGGAAACCATACCCAAATCACCATGCATAGCCTCACCTGGATGAAGATAAAACGCAGGTGTGCCAAGACTTGCAAATGTAGCTGCAAGCTTTGTTGCAATGTGTCCAGGCTTACCAATTCCTGTGATAATCAGCTTTCCTTTGCACTTAGTAATCTCAGTAAGGATTTCCTCAAAAGTGCCATCCAAAGCATCTCTTGTCTTTGTAAGCGCATCAATTTCTATATCAAATACTCTCTTGCCTTCAGCAATAATATCCATCAGTTAACCTACCTCTATTGTGATTTGTTTTACTACAAATCCCCCAACAAACAGCTCCACTAACTAGTGCACAGCATCATATACCTTAATAACTCGCCTAAGCAAATCTTCAAACTCGTCTAATCTAACCATGTTTGGTCCATCAGATAACGCGTTATCTGGATCTGGATGAACTTCGAAGAAAAGCGCATCTGCGCCTGCAGCAATCGCAGCCTTTGCAAGTGGCTCAACGTTTTCTCTGTTACCACCCGTAGCGTTACCTTTTCCGCCTGGCTTCTGAACGCTGTGTGTCGCATCCATAACTACTGGATAGCCAAACTGCTTCATCTCACGAATGCCTGTCATATCTACAACGAGTGTGTTGTATCCAAATGAAGTGCCTCGCTCGCAAAGCATGATGTTGTGATTGCCTGAATCTTCAAGCTTTTTAACAACATTCGCCATATCCCATGGTGCTAAAAACTGAGCCTTCTTTACGTTTATAAGCTTGCCTGTCTTAGCGGCAGCCACAAGTAAATCTGTCTGGCGACATAAGAAAGCTGGTATCTGGATTAAATCACATACCTCCGCTACCTTCTCAGCCTGCCATGGCTCATGGATATCTGTGGCTATTTTCAATCCATATGTATCCTTAACCTTCTTTAAGATGCGAAGTCCCTCTTCAATTCCCGGACCTCTGTAAGATGAAATGCTTGTACGATTTGCCTTATCGAAAGAAGCCTTGAAGTAATAATCTAAGTCTAATCTCTCAGCAATCCCTTTCATCTTTTCTGCAATAAGCATAACGTTTTCTTCGGACTCAATTACACATGGTCCTGCTATTAATAATAATTTACTCATTTCCTATTCCTTCCGCTGCTGCCAAATGACATGCTAATTCAAAATCCTTTGGCTCATCTATATCAACTGCCTCAATTCCAGAAACCTCCTGGATAAATGGATTGAAACCAATTCTTCTGTGATGTTCAGTGAAGATTTCCTTCTTGAACATGAAGAACGCACTTGTCTCTACCCAAATAGGTTCCATATCCTGTGTTCTTGGAACATCATTCAAATCATAGTTAATTGGCTTTCCATCATACCAGGCAAATGTCTGGATTCGCTCTGCAGAAAACGCCGAATCATTCTCGCCTGACAAGATATGAGAAAGTGCATTTTCGATTGATGAAACCTTGATAAATGGTGATGTTGTGTGCGCTAGTACATATACATCCGCATCAACCTCTTTGATAAATGCATCATAGATATCGAATCCTTTTACAAGGTCTCCATCCAATCTCTTGTCTCTTTGTAAAAATTTTGCTCCTTCTGGCAAATATTTTGTAACCTCTTCATCACTACAATATACATAGACTTCATCAACTCCCTTAGCCTGTACAAGAGAATTGCAGATGTGCCAGCACAATGGGTGACCTGCGATGTCTAAAATATTCTTGTGTGGTAAACGTTGTGAATTTAATTTTATTGGTACTAATGCTACAGTTTTCAAGTTAGTTTCTCCTTAAAATAAAAAAACTAGTATTGTGATATTCTAATAAAAATATCACAATACTAGTGTATTATAGCATAGTATCACTTTTGTGCGAAATATAACATAAAAACTTTCCCAAAGCTCATTCAGAACAATATTTTGTTGTATCATCTCAAGCACATAAGAATGTTCTTTAGATTTCTTAATCATAATAAGCGCATAGCATCAGCACCATATATGATTTTCCAAAACAAAGTAGTCTACTAATACAAGTTACTTACAATGAATATGGTTCAATGCCTTGTATCCGAAGGACAGATAAAGTCCCAACAGCTATACAATATCAATACTTTTTATCTGTATACACGAAAAATAGACGCCAATTGTTTATTATACACTATCATCCTTTACTCTATAATATAATGAGGTAAATATCTGACAAGTAATGGTCTTGGTCCTACGATAGCCATATCACCTTTAAGAATATTAATTAGCTCTGGCAGTTCATCCAACGATGTACTTCTAAGAAATTTTCCATACGTAAGTCCTCAATCGATTTACCGTTTACAAAGTGACGCCAAAATGACGTCACATACTTTTATTATCCGAAGGTCATTTCCAATAATTCCTGAGCTACATCTTTGCTCTTAACACGCATCAGATTATCATCAATCTTTGCCCCCGAAAGTAAATTCATGCTTCCGTACCATACTATATCATCGTCAATGATGGCAAAATGTTCATGCATATGATCCTGGAGTCTAACCTTTACGCCACAGTTTTCTAATACCTGTACAAGAGCCTTTATATCTTCAATCTTTTCTTCCGGATATCCTTCGGGATCAAATGTAACAACAGTATTCTTCACCCCATCTTCTTGCCTTTTCTTTATAAGCCTTACAAATGCATTTACCTTAGTCTGATTTAATCCCGGACTGGAAATAATGATTTCTTTGTTTGCCTCCAGCAGATTTCTTTCGTATACTTTTTCATAAGTATCCATGCCAAAGATTGTATTTGCATTTTACTTTTCGGCAATGAAATTATTGCATATTTTGTATCCTATCTTCTTATATGTTCGGAGGCGTTTATGATACATTTTTTCAAGGACACGAATATGAGAATCTACATAGTCTTAAATGATAACTTCTGTCTTAGTTTCATAGTCTCGATGGAGGTGCCCGGCAAACTGCTCGATATTCCCTTCAGCTGCCGCAGGCATTGTAAGCATCATTGTATCAAGCCTTGAGTAATTGGATACTTCACCAATATACTTATCTGTCGCTACCAGGATGACTGACTTCTCATCCGGAACCGACCGTATTTGCAATCTCATTTCATCCTTGACTTTTCTACTGACTCCCGTTTGTATGAAATCCCAGCATTATCGAGAAGTCCGTGCAAATATTCAATTTCATTTTCAAATTGACTTATTCTCGATAAGTACTGTTCTTCATTCATTGCAATCCTTCCATTTTTTTATTTTGCTTTATATTGCTTCCAATACTTTTCAAAGCATTCCATGTATTTCTTTAAATCCTCTGCCGTAGGTATGTCTCCATTAATAGCTCTTGTTGTCTGTATATGTATCTGGCAGCTTCATTACTTATACTATTTTCCTCTTTTAAAAATAATAAATTTCAATAGATTTATTTACAAGATGTTGTTACATCACTAAAATACTCATCTAACAATTCCTTATGTTTAAAGAACATATTTAGTACATACTGCAAAAACAGCACCTCTATTTCTGAGTAATCCGGCCCAAAAACTTTTACTTTATAATCGATTGGTATGGTACAGTAATCTAGCTTAAACATTTTCTTCCGTTTTCCAGCAGCGCCTTTTGTATACGCATGTATTTTTCGTTGCTCAAATTCATCAATAGTATAAAAAATAAATTCATAATCCATATGATTTATTTTAAATCCATTTGATGTCTTTTCTTCTTGTACCTGTATATGCAAAAGTCTTGTAACTATAGCTTCATCATATATATCAAAATCACTATCTAACTCTTCGAAGTATAAATCATTTTCTTTCTTAACAACCCAGAGTTGGTCATCATATTCAGTATGATTATCATTTGATATATATAACTTTGAAACATCACTCAAGCTCTTATAATCTAAGGTGAAAATTTGTCCGCGCTCAACCGCTTCGCAGATATACTGTCGATCATTTCTTCCATCTAGAATAGTACCTGTCGCTCGAAAAGAAGCTTTTCCAATCAAGCCCGCGTACATCAAATCATTAATCACACTGACAATACTTTCTGGCAGTGCTAAAACAATAGTTTTATTAATGATCTCATCGTAAATTCTTGGCGGGTTAACTATAATAAGTTTCTTTTGTGGTTCACATGTTATTAAGCCATATTTATAATATTCTGAGTTTTTATCATAATAATCTTTATACAAAACATCTAATTCAGCCTGCTCTTTCGAAAAGAATGAATCTTGTATCTTTAACGATATAATTTTTCTATATTCGATATAGCATAATAAATATTTCATCCTGACAAAACTTGATTCGCCGTCAAGACAACTCAATATTTCACCAGTATATTCATGCAAAACAGTATCTAGTTCATCAACAGTTTGAGTTTGAGCTATAATAGCTCTATATTTCTCAGCAGATGATTCATATAAAATTCTTTCCAATTTACTTTTCAAAGCATCATTTTTCGGAATATCCCTAATCGACTTTTTCTTCTCTTTATCATCCGCTTCCATCAACCACAGAATATTTCTCTTCAATGAATCCAATTCTAATAGTTGACTTAAATCATATATGTAATCCATAAGTTCAGGGTCTTTGTCCAAAAACATGCCAACTATTGGTCCCGAAATGTAATGTGCCTGTCTTTGCTCAGGCCAATCACTTATCAATGATTCGCACCCATAAAGAGCCACTTTATCATATTCTTCTGATAACTTCTGTGCTTTTATAATTAATTCTTGTAATTTGTCACTCATAAATAAAACCGCTCCCAATAGTAAATTGGCAGCTCCCTAGGGAACTGCCTAAATTATACCATAATGATTGTGCTTAAGGTATTTCTTTAATGCATCCGCCTTATCTGCATGCTCCCACGGAACCTTAACATCTGTACAGCCGAGGTAACCATAAGCTGCTGTTGGACGGTATATAGAATTATTAGTTTTATTTTATCCTCTTCGCCGGTGCCCCAACATACACCCCGGCTTCTTCAATATTCCTAACAACACAAGCACTAGCACCAACAATCGCATTATCAACTACCGATAGACCCTGCAGGATCTGCATTCCAGTACCAAACTCTACGCAAGAACCAACCTCGCAGCATCCAGACACATTCACGCTTGGATACATTGTTACAAAATCCTGAATAACATCATCATGTTCCAGTGTACAATCCAAATTGATGATTACATGATTTCCAATAGTTACATCGTAAGCGCCTAATAAAAAGGCATCCCTCCTAAAATCTCTCGCACCTAAGCGAGGATTGCGAGGATACGAGTATTTTTCTCCAATTATCTTTTACATTTTTCAATTACATCCTGATTCCAAGGAGCAATTGTTTCCAACTGTTCATCAGACCAGTCTTTTGATGGGCGCTGACTCAGGATATATTTGATGTATTCATAAATATTTAGTTCATGAGCTTTTGCCATTTCTACGATACTGTAAACTGTAGCACTGGCAGTGGCTCCGGCAGGAGAATCTGAAAACAACCAGTTCTTTCTGCCAACAGTGAAAGGCCTGATGGCATTTTCTCCCGCCCTTGTTTCGGAGTAGCCGTACATTATTATTGGAGGTAATCCATCTTCGCCTGTACGGTATACCCACATGTAGGACTTTGACTCAGCCCTCCGACCAGGTTCATTTAATACTTGAACCGGTGTCTCATCAGCCATTAGGAAGTTCCTTTCTAATAGCTTGCGATGGAAGAACTGATAGAGTGGATCAAAGTAATGTTTAGAACAATAAATGATCCAGTTAGCCAAAGTGGTTCGGCTTAATTCAATGCCATACTGCTCCCAGTCTTTCTCCTGACGATATAAAGGTAATGCATTGCCATATTTCTATATCGTCCATGCAACAGATGATTCTGATGCGAGAGAGTGCTTCATAAGTGGTTTCTTATCAAGTTTAGCTTTTATGATATATGGCTCGTCAGTATTCTTGCATTCTGGACAGCCATAATGATAACTTACATATTCCTTAACCTTGACTTTGGCTAGAATGTATTCGAGTTCTCTTCGAATTAATTCCTTGCCGATGCATTCAAGAGGAGTACCACACTGAGGACAATTCTTATCTTCGTCAGGGATATCTACAACGACTTCCTCGACAGGAATACCTTTTAGTTTTTCCTCAAACGTAGTTTTAGCTTCATCAAACAAGCTGAGTTGACCATCTATTTCTTCATGGCGTCTTTCAGTGGAAGCGCCAAAAAGTTTTTTAGTAAGATAATCAATCTGCTCTTGCAAAACAGCTTCACGTTTTTGATGTTCTGCCTCACGACTTTCAGCATCCTGCATCGTTTTTTGCAGCTGAACAATGACTGTAGTCTGAGCTGAGATAATTGTATTACAATGGCGCAATGACCATCGATAGACTTTCTCATATCGGTGTATCCGCATACTATATAAATTTCGTTTACACCGGAAATATCGCCTAGCATAAGCTGCCTTTCATAGCAGAAATGACTTGCGATAATAACAAGGTATCAATTCCATTTGTTCACTAGCAGGTGTTCTAGATTTTCTCATTGATAGGTCCTCCTTAAGATAATTGGAGTGAAATGCAATCAATACATTCAATCCTATCAATGATTATAAAAAAGAAAGGAAGCCTATTAAATCCGCTGGATTATTAGGCGCTTACGATTTAATGGCCACATCAGTAGCTATCGCTAATCGTTTCCATGTTTCTGACGCCATTTGCATTGACGAAGTTCATGTGGAAATGGATAATGATTGTAAATATGCCCTTGCATCAGCTCTCCGCCTTATATACCTCGGCTCATAAGCTTTACCAATTGCATGACTAACTTCATCAATCATTCTATCTGCCGGTTCTACAACAGCCTTTATTAATTCTCCAAAATCCATATCATTTCCCCTCTTACAGTCATACCTATAATCAAACTACCCGTAATAATGGATTCTGTTTGTGAATAATTTGTGTTACGCCTATAATACTCTAAAAAAGTCATATTATCTTCTTATTAATTCAAAATTACTAACATCTGTTTCTCCGTTTTCACGCAAACAATCAACTAAAAGATTAAAATTAAAATTACGCACTCGATTTACAGCATTTAAATCCTGGATTATTTCCCCCATAGGCTTAAATTTCTTCAATATGGTATTGATAGCTTTAACATAACGCGGTTCTATAGGCATCGTCATATCAGAAGTAACTTCGTTCAATATTTCAAATATAGGCGATGTACCACTTTTATCTGACAATCTATAGCGAGTGATAATTAACATGATAGCATTATATAGTTGCCTTCTCATTGGATCATATCTAGTTGCAGCTGCACCGCCACCACCGCCTCCTCTTGCCTCTTCATAGAATGGATTAAATTCTTTAGGCATTGCTAAACCACATTCTTCGCATATTTCACGAGCTACTACATGTCCCACTATTATAGTTTCTAACTTTCCCGTACTGCTATGTTTGCAAGTAAACTGGTAATAACGATCCGTAATTTTAGGACCTCCAGCATCACTTTCTATAGATGCCCCATCGTACAATTTTATACAGCCCACTACTTTAATTTCATAATTTGCATAGATAAATTCTCGTCGTTTACTTCCGTGACAATTCATAGCTCTTCTCCATTAACTAAAACGTTTAAAACATTATTATCTAGACATAATCCCAAAACATCATATCCGACATTATTACCTAGCTAATTTTGCATTCAATATTCCTTATTAGTTTTAAATCTGTAATAACAACTTCCTTGCGAAGACACGATTAAAGGAAAAACCTTAAAGTCATATTTATCCTTATTCTTGACTAAGAATTGCAAAATATCTAGCCCGTCTATTCCACTCACCTTCATTAAATCGTTTACAGTATAGTATTTATCTAGGTCCGTAAGGTTATATAACTTTCCGAATATTTTAGAATCTCCCAAAGATATCTCCCCTTCACTCTAAATTCTTTACCAATTCTCCTACATCTGTTTGCGGATTGCATTCCTTTGACGGCCATTTTTCATCTTTGAAATGTTTACTCAGCTTTTCAGCATTCTTCAAAGCTGCCTCCATTTT
>JAFYYE010000215.1 GCA_017557715.1 Pseudobutyrivibrio sp. | reverse complement strand
TTTCCATACCGAATAATACAGTATATAAAATAACGCAAAAAAAGGATGCCATTTACTGACATCCCTTAAAAAATTCTATTAAGTTATTAACACTTTTTAGTTCTCATCAACATACTTCTGAATGTTGCTAGCATTAGCATAACGCTTAACATCATCACCGTTGACAACAACAAGTGTAGGTGCCTGCATAACACCATATTTCTTAGTGAGATCCTGCTGCTCTTCAGCATCTACAAGGATGTACTCTTCGTCCTCGAGAATCTCCTTTGCTCTAGCGCAGTTTGGACATGTCTTTGTAGTGAAAAGATACTTAACACCAGTAGTTGGCTCCTCTGAAACGATTTCAAGATTAACCTGTGGCATCTCCTTTTCTACGCGCTCCTTGTACTGCTCTCCTGCACGGCGACAAACAGAACCTGCGATATCGTAAAGCTTACGATTCTTGAACTCCTGAGTCTTGCCTTCGTTCCAGTTCTGAACTGGGCGATAGTAACCTGTGATACGGCTGTAAACCTCTGCTGTCTTTCCGCAGTGTGGGCATGTGTAGTGCTCACCGGAGATATAGCCATGCTCCTTACATACAGAGTATGTAGGTGAAAGTGTATAGTAAGGTAATCTGTAGTTCTCAGCAATCTTACGAACAAGGTTTGCTGCTGACTCCCATGTAGGAAGCTTCTCGCCGATGAAGGCGTGGAATACAGTACCTGATGTGTAAAGTGTCTGAAGCTCGTCCTGAACCTCAAGTGCATCAAAGATATCTGATGTGTACTCTACTGGCATGTGTGAGCTGTTTGTGTAGAATGGTGTGTCGCCATCCTTACCAGCTGTGATGATATCTGGGAACTGCTCACGGTCATGCTTTGCAAAGCGGTATGTAGTAGACTCTGCAGGAGTAGCCTCAAGGTTATAAAGATCTCCGTACATCTCCTGATAATCAGAGAGACGCTCACGCATGTGATTGAGCACATCCTTAGCAAACTGCTGTGTCTTCTCATTTGTCATATCAGCGCGAAGCCAGTTAGCATTAAGACCTACTTCGTTCATACCGATAAGACCGATTGTAGAGAAGTGGTTGTTGAATGTGCCAAGGTATCTCTTTGTATAAGGATATAATCCCTCATCAAGAAGCTTTGTGATAACGCCACGCTTAATCTTAAGTGAACGTGCGCTGATATCCATAAGCTTATCAAGGCGTGCGTAGAAATCAGCCTCATCCTTTGCCTGGTATGCAATACGTGGAAGGTTGATAGTAACAACGCCTACTGAACCGGTGCTCTCTCCTGAACCGAAGAAACCACCAGACTTCTTACGAAGCTCACGAAGGTCCAGACGAAGACGGCAGCACATAGAACGAACATCACTTGGCTCCATATCTGAATTGATATAGTTGCTGAAGTATGGTGTTCCGTACTTTGAAGTCATCTCGAAGAGAAGTCTGTTGTTCTCTGTATCTGACCAATCAAAATCACGTGTAATAGAATATGTAGGAATAGGATACTGGAAGCCGCGGCCGTTAGCATCGCCCTCAATCATAATCTCGAGGAAGGCCTTGTTGACCATGTCCATGTCCTTCTTGCAATCCTTGTATTTGAAATCCTGCTCCTTGCCGCCAACAATAGCTGGAAGCTCTGCAAGATCGTTTGGTACTGTCCAATCCAAAGTGATATTTGAGAATGGAGCCTGTGTACCCCAACGGGAAGGTGTGTTTACACCATATATAAATGCCTCAAGGCACTTCTTAACTTCTTCGTATGAAAGATTATCAGTCTTAACAAATGGTGCAAGGTATGTATCAAATGAAGAAAAAGCCTGAGCTCCTGCCCACTCATTCTGCATGATACCAAGGAAGTTTACCATCTGATTGCAAAGTACTGAAAGATGCTTTGCTGGAGCTGATGTAATCTTTCCTGTGATGCCGCCAAGACCTTCCTGAATAAGCTGTTTTAATGACCAGCCTGCGCAGTAGCCTGTAAGCATTGAAAGATCGTGAATGTGGATTTCAGCATTGCGATGAGCGTTAGCGATTTCCTCATCATAAATCTCTGAAAGCCAATAATTAGCTGTAATAGCGCCAGAATTTGAAAGAATGAGACCACCTACAGAATATGTAACTGTAGAGTTCTCTTTTACACGCCAATCCTCTACCTTAACATAGCTATCCACAACGTTCTTGTAATCGAGAACTGTAGACTTCATGTTACGCATCTTTTCGCGCTGCTTTCTATATAAAATGTATGCTTTTGCAACATCTGTGTATCCAGTCTGCTCCAAAACATTCTCTACAGAGTCCTGGATGTCTTCTACAGAAATCTTGCTATCCTTGATTTTAGCCTGGAAATCAGCCGAAACACGAAGCGATAATAAGCCAATGATATCGTCATTATATGCCTTTCCAGTAGCGTCAAATGCTTTTGCAATAGCATCATTAATTTTGCCTAAATTGAATTCTGCAACTTGACCATCTCTTTTTACAACTTCAAACAATTCTTCTCACCAATATCCTTTCTCATATAATCTCCCCTAAAAGGACTCCCCACTTAGCCTTTCTGATGTCCTAAACTAAAGCGTTCTTCCAAGGTTTTTGACTTGAATATATGTTATCAAAATATGGGGTGGTGGGTCAATGTTTAAACCCATATATTGTGTTTTTCGTCATAATTACCTAAAATCGATTTTGAGATTTGATTATTTTCTAAGTAGAATCATGATTCAACACACACAATATTTAGTATTTAAACACAAAAAAGACACACCACATATTGTAGTGTGCCTTTTCTGAAAATTAACGTGTTTGTAAGAATACTAACTCCTTTTGTGCCTCCTCATCCCCTGGATAAGACTCAAGATATTGTGTCAAAACATCCTTGGCTTCCTGGAAACGATAGAGCTTTTCAAGAGCTGCAACCTGCCCCTTCATAAGCTGAGGCATATTGCCGATGGAATCGAGAGTCAACCCAGCCTTATAGTAGTTAAGAGCATTCTCATAATTACCGCTGGAAAGCTCAATATCACCTAAAATTCCAAGGGCGTCGCTTGTTACCTGATCTGATGAAGCATACTCTTCAAGCAATGCCTGAGCAGAAACATAATCCGATGCATCCTGATAAATCTTTGCCAGATAAAGCTTTGCATCTAGCACGCCTTTATCAATTGCTTCCTTCAGAAGCTTCTCCGCCTCATCTGTCTGTCCAAGCAGGTAGTAGATTCTGCCCTTGAAATATTTTGCATTGGCAGATTTATCATCTACATTCAAGGCATTATTCAGATATACCAAAGCCTGATCTGTGTACCCTAGTGAGTTAAGATTTTCATAGATTTCTATATACAATAGATAGTTCTTTTCATCTATGGCAACTGCTGCATCATAATCTCTGATGGCTTCGCCTATCTCCCCCTCGCTAGCATAAATACTGCCCCTCAGGAAATATGGCTTATAGTTCTTCTCATCATATTTTATAAGGTAAGTGTAGGTGGTAGCTGCATCCTCAAACTGGCCATTTCTAAACTGAGCCGCCGCCTTATAATAATCAATATCTATCTCTAAATCAGTGACCTTACCAATGGAGCAACCCAGCGCCTGATCAAACAATGCAATGGCGCCCTCATAGTCCTTATTATCCATGGCTTCGATGCCCTGATCTCGGAGTGATACTTCTTTTTCTTTATATTTGCTACATCCCACTGCAAGCAGAGATGTTGATATCATTAAAGCTAATAGTAGCAATCTTTTTTTCATACTCTATATCTCTCTCCAAGTTATTTCCTAATTAACTTTAAAGCATATAGAAAGAAATTACTATACTAAATATGCATTAAATTTAATTCATCCTCTAGGGATTTAATTAGAAAAGAATTTAGAGACATTCCTAGTAATCTTGCACCCACTGCAGCTCTCTGATGGAGCTGAGGATAGATTCTCACATTAAATCTGCCTGAATATGGCTTTTCTGGCTCAACACCATCTTCTTTACACCATTCAAGGTAATCATCAACTGAATTTCTGAATTCCTCTTCCAACTCACTTACTGATGAACCCTGAAAAGTAATTACAGTTCTTGTGTTAATAATTTCTCCAGTAAAAATATGCTGCTCATCATCAAATTCTACTTTTCCAATATATCCTTTATAGTTCATCATCTTATCACCCCTGCATTTTCTAAAAATCTTCTAACTGATTTCACTGCACCTTTATCAGTAGTATTTTCTGGAT
>JAFYYE010000214.1 GCA_017557715.1 Pseudobutyrivibrio sp. | reverse complement strand
GTACATTGGTGTTTTGGTGTCCTTAGTTGCACGGATAGCCGCTGATAAAATTATATTGAGAGATTTGAAAACAATTGGAACTGAAATCCAGAAGAAATATCTGGTGGCAGCTGGTGCAACTTCAGCTGATGCTCCCATCCATCCAGCTACAAATGGACAAAGTCCCAAACAAATGGCCTCTACAATAACACCCACGCCAATAGCGAAGGCAAGGCTCATCTTTGCCACCTGAGAAATCTTATGATGTTCTCCGCTTCCAATGGCCTGCGCTATCTGGGTCATTGCACCCACGCCAAAAGCCACCGGTACACTTCCTACCAGCCACGTGATAGTGGTAGATGTTGATACAGCAGCGGTAGCATTTGCACCAAGACGGCCAACCATAGCCGTATCCACATACTGCATCAGTACAGACAATATCTGTTCCAGCATGGTAGGCAATGCCACCATTACCACTGAAAAGAATATATTTTTAATAGAATTATTACTCGCTGATGTTGTCATTACTATCTTTTCCTAATCCATTAGCCCTAACCATGGACTCTATCGCACGAGCCACTCTAATGGCATTGATAGCATCCATGGCTCGCCTGTAATCTGCCTCTTGCTTCTCATACATGGCAGAATAATCCTTTTGCTTCTGTTCGAACTCCTGCTTACGACGCTCCTTCTGTCTTGCCGCCCTCTTCTGAAAGGCTTCATAATCGGCACTACTGGCAGGTTTTCTCGACGATGTTTTACCCATAACTCTACTATGGGTCATCGCCTTACCCTTTGACTCAGTCATTAGAAACTGGTACGCTTCAGTAATTCTGTTGTAAAGACTGGCATCCTCCACTCCAGTAACATCTGGATGGCACTTCTTTACCAATTCCTTGTATACCGATTTAATTTTCTGTTCCCCTGCGTCAGGTCCCAAACCTAAAATGGAAAGAGCCTCAGTTCTCGTTTTGATCATAACTCATCCCCAATATTTCCCCAATAAAATACAATGAACCAAAAACTATTGTCTTTTCTTCATATGATGTAGATAAAGCTATGGCCTCCTGATAAGAGCTGCAAGCCTTGGCCTCCACTCCTATACCGTTGATTGCGTCTGCCAGCTCCTTTGCCTGCAAAGCTCGTGATGATTCAACCGTAACTGTGTAAATTCGGGATGCAAGCGGCGAAATCATCTGAGCCATCTCCACATAATCTTTATCTGCCATTACCGCCATTATAAATGAAAAACGCTGATTTGGAAATTCTCTCTGCAAACTATCTCGCAAAGCTTCAACACCTGATGGATTATGTGCTCCATCGATTAAAATATATGGTGATTGTGAGATGATTTGCATCCTTCCAGGCCAAACCGCTTTTGCAAGTCCCTCTTCAATAGTACTATCATCTATCTCAATTTTCAGATTATTTATTATTTCCACAGCTACTGCGGCATTTTTACGCTGATATCCACCAAAAAGTCCAAGTTTTACCCTTGAATCCAGCTCTCCTGCATGAGTCAGACTACATCCAAGCTCATCGCAACGAGCTTCTATCACCTGCGCAGCCGCATCATCCATCTTGCCAATTACAACTGGTACTCCCTCTTTGATAATACCCGCTTTTTCGCCTGCAATAGCAGTCAAAGTATTTCCCAAATACTGAGTGTGTTCTAAGCCAATTGATGTGATAGCACAAACCTCAGGCTGTTGACTGAGACCATTGGTAGAATCTTTGGTGCCACCAAGACCAGTCTCTAAAACAACATAATCTACCTGCTGTTCCTTGAAATAAATCATTGCCATGGCAAGCCAATAATCAAACATAGTAGGCTCTAGCTTAAGCTCCATCTCTAGAAGCTGCTGTCCTATCCTGCACACATCCTCACGGGATATCTGCTTGCCATCAACCTGAATACGCTCTGTATATTCTATAAGATGTGGAGATGTAAATAATCCCACCTTGAACTTCTCTTTAGACGCAAAAGAAGCAGCCTGCAAGATACTACTTACAAAAGCTGCTACTGATCCTTTGCCGTTGGTACCAGCAATGTGGATGATATGCAGCCCCTTTTCTGGATGGCCTAAAGCCTCCATGAATTCCTGGGTAACATCCCTTCCACACGCCTTTCCAAAACGACGTTTATTATCAATTGTGTTAACTACCTGTTCGTATGTCATTAATCTATTAGACCACTAAGATAACTCCACCATCATTTGCATACATTGTGCTGACACCTCTTGTATCTATAATGAAGATATCCTTGAATTTGGCCATGGACTCCATTTTTTTCTTTAATGATAGAGCACGCTCTGGACAGTTGCAATGAGAAATTGCAAGAATTTTGTTCTCGCAGTCTGTAGTGACATCCATAACACACTTAGTCATCTTATCGATAGTCTGATTCATGCCGCGTCCCTTCGCAAGCTGCTGAATAGACCCTATATCTGTAGAACCCATAACTGGCTTGATATTAAGTGTCTCAGCAATAACCGCCTTTAAATTTGATAATCTACCAGCTCTTCTCAACGTCTCGAGAGTCTCAAGAACAAAGAAAGTGTGCTGACCTGCAATATATTCATCTACAGCCTTAACAACCTCTTCAAAGCTCATTCCTGCATTCTCACACTCTGCAATCTTAAGAGCTATAAGTGTCTCACCAATAGATGCTGATTTTGAATCAAATATATGAATGTTCTTAGAATCGTCTTCCTCTTCGTACAAATCCTTTCCAAGACATGCACTGTTATATGAACCTGAAAGCTGAGCAGAAAGAGTGACAACATAAATATTATCTGCTTCACAATCCATCTCAAGCATGTATGCGTTAGGTGATGGACAAGCTGACTTTGGTGCGTTATCACTTTCTGCGACCGCCTTAATAAAGCTAGCCTGATCAAAGCTTTCATCATCTATAATCTGCTGATTATCTATCTCTAAAGTAAGTGGTACGTTAACAAAACGACCATCCTTTTTCATCTCTTCTGTTAGCTCACCGCAGCTATCAACAATAATTTTATACATGTTACTAAGTAATCCTCCGCTTTTTCTAAGCGTATTATACCACTACCCCTATTCCACGTAAATAGTTTTTATTCTTGCAACATGTAGTTTTTAAAACTATGTGAGTATTATCACTCTTTTATCCACTGAATAGTCAGTACATTTGCGTTCTCATCAAGTAAATAATACACAGAATTTATACCTCGACAATAATCTGACAGGTGATTTTCATCTATAAAATATGTAATTACACGGGAATATAGGTCAGAATTACTAAATTTTAAAGATATTTCTGCCTCACCCTCTTGAAAAGACTGCGCCAATCGATTTCCAATTGCATCAACACCAAACCAATCGTAATAAAGGCCCTTGTGCACAAAGTAATTGTCTGCATTTGATAAGCATTCTGGCACTTCAAAGCCCACTGTAATAATGTGATTCTGGCTGATTTCTTCAGTAGTCATAGCAAAATAAGCATAGTTCACACGCTTCGCGGTGCTATTTTCTCCGTTAAGATATTTGCTATTTCCCCATGTGACATCCATGTAATAATAAGCGCCATCCAGATAAACTAAATTCCAGGCGTGACTTTCTCCATTTGCAGTGCCAGTAATCACTGTGCTCTTTACGCCAAGCTTATCAAGAAGATACCATGCTGCGTCAGCATATCCCTGACAAACTGTCTTTTTATACAGAAACACGCTCAAAATGTTTTGGTTTTCCACACTATCTGGGTCGTAATCAACATTTTCGATTAGAGTCTCAAAGACATATAATGCCTTATCAAAATCACTGGCTGAACTACTTATGCCAGAAAGCCAATCATTTACCACCTCATCAACAGAAACCTTGTAGACATCCCTTTGTTCCTTTGACATAGTGTACTTTGGCCAAAACTCAACACTGATTATCTTATTATCCGAAGTATAAGTGTTGTATTTGTAACCACTAATCCAAAATAAATCGCCATAATCAGCCATCACAGCCTCATATGCCTTCTGAAGTACATCACTGCTCTTTGTAGATACAGTGACCTTTTGTGAATAATCCAATATGCAGTTGTAAATTTGATCGTAAGTTGTCTGTGTTTCTTCATCCAAATGCTGATATGCATACCTGTCGTAGGAAACACTGGTAACCACCACTGGCTCTTCCACCATTGGTGCTACGACCTCTTTTTCCTTATATTTTTCAAGCAAAAAAGAAGCCAGCAAAAAAATACTGGTTGCAAAAATGAGTGATAATAATGTTCGTATTAAAAAATTAACTAGTCTCTTCAAATATCCTCCTAAAAACAAAGGCAGCGTAATGTAATAATTACGCTGCCTCTCCCCTTAATCACTTGTTTGTATTGCCTTTAAAGCCCGTTTTTCATAACAAAACCAAAGGTACCCAAAATAATGATTAACTGTGGTGCCTATTAACGTACAACTGTTACGTTAACAGCCTGTGGTCCCTTTGCACCATCGGTTACTTCATACTCAACTGTAGCGCCCTCTTCAAGAGTCTTGAAACCCTCTGAATTGATGCCGCTGAAGTGAACGAATACGTCCTTACCTTCTTCGTCTGAGATAAATCCGTAGCCCTTTGAATTGTTGAACCACTTTACTGTACCTTTGCTCATGCTAAAGTACCTCCAATATATTACTTGCCGAACTCTGCTCGACTAAAGATAGTTTAGCAAAAGACTTTATCAAAGTAAAGAAAATGTCCGAATTTTTTGTACAAATTTTCCAAAAAGTTATCAATTAAATTCATTTTCGAACAAAATATTTTTATATAACTGACAGGTACACTTTTTTTCACGTTGATGTTTAATTGACAACTGTATTTTTTTAATTTGCAGCTACTCTCTCCGGTATCATTCCCGCTGAGCGTACAAGAATTTTTGGCCCGCCTTTTTTCTCTATATAATCCTCTGTGATGATAACTTCACCGATATTATCATCCTTTGGAATCTCATACATGATATCAAGCATGAACTCTTCTATGATTGAACGAAGTCCACGTGCACCTAATTTCTTATCAAGTGCCTTTCTTGCAATTGAATGAAGCGCTGCATCCTCAAATACAAG
>JAFYYE010000213.1 GCA_017557715.1 Pseudobutyrivibrio sp. | reverse complement strand
GAGAAAATTATTAAGAATAAGTTCCTCATTATAGGAATAAAAATTGTAACGATTGTTAGTTTGGCAATAGCAGCTTTATTTATTTTATTTAATGTAGGCTGCTTCATTTTTGGAATGCTGATTTTTGCAGGAGATATTTTTTTCTCAAGGATACAAACATACACTGATATTGAAAACTATTCAAATTACATAGGAGAAAATGCTGTAGATGAATATTCTAGTAAATGGGGAATGGATGAAAGCATATTCCCTGACAAGATTAATGATTCAATGCAAGTAAATGATTTTAGTTTCACATACTATAATCCTTGGGATGCTGAATATGTTGGTTATCTTACAGTAACATATTCGCATGATGAATATGTTACTGAGTTAGAAAGACTTTCTGGAAAAAGACATGATAAATATGAAGGGCTACATAACGTTTCAGGAGAGCCTAACGGTTATTCTGTTCTGGCCATGGAATCTAATAATGATTTTGGTTTTATCTACGCTATAACACCTGATTCAGATAGCACTTCAATTACATATGTAGAAGTTGTTTTTCCAGGAAAATTAGAGATGAGGCTTGACAAATACCTCCCAAAACAATATCAACTTGATGGAATGATTGTAAACTAGAAATTGGAAAGGACTCAAATACATCAATATAACATTTAAACAAAAAGATATCGCGACAGCGTCATTATAACATGAAAAATAGTTATTTTGACGCTGTTCTTATTATATTATTAAACTATAGTTAAAATGATGAATATATCTATATATTTGATGGCAATCATTGTTGATTCTCAGCCTGTAAGTGTATAAAATATGTATTAGAGGCTGTAAATAAACAACGAAAGGCATTTTTATGATCGGGAGAGAGATAGAAGTACATAAACTAAATGAACTGTATAATAGCGGAGAAGCAGAGTTTGTCGCGATTTATGGGAGAAGACGTGTTGGAAAAACATATCTGGTAAGTGAAACATTTGCAGGGAAAATGACTTTTCATCACGCAGGCTTATCTCCTATAGAGCTTGAGGAAAGTGATGGCGGAACGCCTTTGCGTAAACAACTTAAACATTTCTATAATTCTCTTCTGTTACATGGAATGAAGAAGAGCCGATGTCCTGATAATTGGCTTGATGCATTTCTTATGTTAGAAATGTTTCTTCAGGAAAAGGATGATGGAAAACGCCAAGTGGTGTTTTTAGATGAATTACCATGGATGGATACTCAAAAGTCTGGATTCTTGACAGCTTTTGAAGGATTTTGGAATACTTGGGGATGCTTTCGAAAAAATCTGATGGTTATCGTATGCGGAAGCGCTACTACTTGGATAAAAAATAAACTTATCGATAATCATGGAGGTCTATATGGACGCTTGACCTATGAAATAAAGCTATCACCATTTAGCTTAAAAGAATGTAAAAGCTTTATTGAAAGCAAACGTGTAAAACTTCCTGAATATGATATTGTCCAGGCATACATGATTATGGGCGGCATTCCTTTTTATCTTAAGCATTTGGAAAGAGGCAAAAGCTTGGCTCAGAGTGTCGATAATATTTTCTTTGTTAAGGATGCACCGTTGAAGAAAGAGTACGATAGGCTTTTTGCCTCCGTATTTAAAAATCCTGACAAGATGAAATCTATCATAGAATTCCTTGGTACGAAGAATGCCGGTTATACCAGACAGGAAATTTCTCAGTCAACTGGAATATCCGCTGGCGGTACATTGTCAGATGATTTAGAGGCATTAATAGCAAGTGACTTCATCATAAAGTATGTACCTTTTGGAATGGGAGCTCGAGATGAATGTTACAAACTTGTTGATCCTTTCTGCATGTTTTACTTGAAGTTCGTGAAAGACAAAAGCTCTTTAGAGAATTCTTTTTGGTTGGAAAATCTTACATCCCATACGATTATTTCATGGAGAGGTTTTGCATTTGAGAATGTTTGTTTTAACCATGTGAATCAAATAAAAAAGGCGTTAGGTATAAGTGGTGTAAATACCAGCCATTCTCTATGGTCAAAAAGGTCAGATGATACTGATGGCACACAAATTGATATGATAATTGAGAGAGCTGATAATGTTGTAAACATGTGTGAATGCAAGTTTTACAGTAAGGAATTTGTTGTAAATAAAGGATATTACCGCACTTTGAAAAACAGACAAGGATTATTAGAAGAAGAAATATCCACAGGTAAAGTAATCCATAATACACTGATAACTACTTACGGACTTAAATACAATGAATATAGCACTTTCTTTGATAATGTGATAACTATGGAAGCACTATTTGATTGTTGATTTTCAGCCTGTAAGATAGAGATAATGCTATTATAGGCTGAGAATCAACAATTCAAAACGACCTATATATCCTGTTTATATTTGGCAATGTTAGAAGTTATAGTGTGTGGAGGTATTGGTTTGATGGGAAATCATTATTCTTATATGCGTATCAGCACTGATACGGAGAAGCAAAACTTCAACAGACAGATAAAAAGTCTGAGTCGCTATGCAAAAGAGCAGGACATAGAATACCTGGTTGAATTTACAGAAGAGAAGTCTGCAAAGAATTTTACAGAGAGACCCCAGTTTCAAAAGCTGGATAAGATTCTTCAGAAGTATGATACTGTTGTCTTCAAAGATATCTCTAGATTTACCCGTGAGGCTGAGAACGGCTACAAGAAATATATGGAATGGCTGAATCGTGGTATCAATGTAGTGTTCATTGATAATCCAACGGTATCTAGCGAGTACATCAAACAGATGATGGATGTCGCTCAGGCTCAGGATCTTGTTACACGTACAGCTATGGAAGGAGTAATCAAGTTACTTCTTATTGTGGAGCTGGATAGAGCAGAGCAGCAGCGCTTATATATTTCCAAAGCAATCAAGGATGGTATTGCTGCAAGTAATAAACGTAGTGGAAGAAAGCTTGGGCAGTTTGATAAGCTCACACCTGAGCTAAAAGCAGATATTCAAGCATACCTGCATGACCGCTCGATAAAACAGGTAGACTTGATGAGGAAATATGGGGTTTCCAGAAATACTTTGAAGAAGTATATTGAGAGTGAGAAGAATTAACGAAAAGTATTTAAAGCCGAGGGACTATGAAAGAATTTCAGATGATAATCACACAGATGACATCTGCTAATCAGATCCAACCTGTAATATAGCATCATCGTCGAGCTGACATGTTGAAAACATGTTAGCTGCCATCACGGCGAGTGACAAGAAGGAGGAGCGATTAATCAAAACTTTTTCATATATCAATACCCCTTTCAAAAAGACTGCCCGCCGCAGTCTTTTTTATGTTACTCCTAATTTCCAAGTGTTGGTGGTCTTTGGCTCATAATAAAGTCTTACTATGCGTACCAGGCCGAAGATCTGGACTTTACATTCAAATATATCAGTGGAATTACATACATAGATATTATCCTTGGTGGTATAAGCTCCCTGTTTTGGAACAGGGCGGTAGGATGATATTTTGTAAAATTCATAATCACCATCTTCATTC
>JAFYYE010000212.1 GCA_017557715.1 Pseudobutyrivibrio sp. | reverse complement strand
CATTTCTTCAGGGTGAATTCCTAAAGCAGCGTAGACATTATCATATGTTTCGGCCAATTCTAGACTATCTTTGCAGCCTCTAAAACTTGCTCCAACATTTACAATATTTCCAATATTATTTTCTCTCAATAAATGAGAAAGAAGTTCGACTCTATCCTGGTCGAACTTCTCATCATCATAATGAGCATGAGTCTCAAATATCATACTATTCCTCATCTATGGCTCGCCTGTTACACATACAATCCTAAATATTTCTTTCAGTCACTAGATGTTCCTTTCAGCAACACTTAGAGATTGTCTGCTACAGGCTATTTTTACTATTACTTAACAGATTTCGGCACCTGATGGCATTGCTTTTTCTGGAGTCATGAGTGAGAGATTACCCTCAGCATCCTCTGCACAAAGAAGCATACCTTCTGATAATACACCTGCAAGCTTGGCTGGCTTAAGGTTTACAAGAACCATAACCTTTTTGCCTACCATCTCCTCAGGAGAGTAGTGCTTGCTAATTCCTGAAACGGTTTGCTTTGTCTGTGAACCTATCTTAACCTGTGAGCAAAGAAGCTTCTTAGAACCCTTAACTGCCTCACAAGCAACAATCTTTCCTACCTGGAATTGAAGCTTCATAAAATCATCAAATGTGATCTCTGGCTTAGCCTCGATATCAATTCCTTCTTCATCATCAGCCTGTGTTTCCTCTGGCTGTGCTGGATGAAGCTCAGCAACCTTCGCCATAACCTCATCAAGATCAAGACGAGCGAAGAGAATCTCTGGTGTCTCTGTAACCTTATTTCCATTTGTGTAATGTCCAAATGTAGTAAGTTCATCGTAAGGTATTTCCTCAGCACCAATCTGAGCTAAAATCTTCTCAGATGTCTCAGGCATAAATGCCTTGAGGAGAGTAGCACCGATTGAAATTCCTTCAACGAGATTGTAAAGAACTGTTGCAAGTCTATCCTGCTTTGCTTCATCCTTTGCAAGTGCCCAAGGCATTGTCTCGTCAATATATTTATTGCATCTCTTAAAGAGATTAAATACTTCTGTAATTGCATCTGCTACACGAAGGTCTGCCATCTTTTTCTCAACAGCAGTAACAGTGCCTGTACATACTGCCTTAAGATCTGCATCAACTTCCTCTGCAACACCCTTATCCTCAACAACACCACCAAAATACTTGTTACTCATAGAGATTGTACGATTAACAAGGTTTCCAAGTGTGTTTGCAAGGTCAGAGTTTACACGCTCAACCATAAGTGGCCATGAAATAGCACCATCGTTTTCAAATGGCATCTCGTGAAGTACGAAATATCTTACTGCGTCTACACCGAAGAAATCTACAAGTTCATCTGCGTAGATAACATTTCCCTTTGACTTTGACATCTTGTCGTCGCCGCCATCTGCTGACTTTGTAAGAAGCCATGGATGTCCAAATACCTGCTTTGGAAGTGGAAGATCAAGTGCCATAAGGAAGATAGGCCAATAAATAGTATGGAAACGGATGATATCCTTTCCAATGAGGTGAAGATCTGCTGGCCATAAAGCCTTAAATCTATCTGATGACTCACCATCACATTCATAACCGATTCCTGTAATATAGTTTGTAAGAGCATCAAGCCATACATATACAACGTGCTTTGGATCAAAATCAACTGGAATACCCCATGTAAATGATGTACGGCTAACACAAAGATCCTGAAGGCCTGGAAGAAGGAAATTGTTCATCATTTCATTCTTACGTGATACAGGCTGAATGAACTCTGGATGTGTATTGATATAATCAATAAGCTTATCAGCATATTTGCTCATCTTGAAGAAATATGCCTCTTCCTTAGCTGGCTGGACCTCACGACCACAGTCTGGGCACTTACCATCAACAAGCTGAGACTCTGTCCAGAAAGACTCACAAGGTGTGCAATAAAGTCCTTCGTATGAGCTCTTATAAATATCGCCCTTATTGTAGAGCTTCTTAAAAATCTTCTTAACCTGCTTCTCATGATCTTCATCTGTAGTACGGATGAATTTATCATAAGATGTATTCATTAAATCCCAAATATTTCTAACCTGACCAGAAATATTATCTACAAATTCCTTTGGTGTAATACCAGCTTCTGCAGCCTTAAGCTCGATTTTCTGACCGTGCTCATCTGTACCTGTCTGGAAGAAAACATCATATCCTTCCTGACGACGGAAGCGTGCAATACTATCTGCAAGAACGATTTCGTATGTGTTTCCAATGTGAGGCTTACCTGATGTGTAAGCAATTGCTGTTGTAATGTAATAATTGCCTTTGTTGCCCATTTCTAATAACTCCTACTCTTCAAATATATCATCTATTTTTTCTCCGCAAGCACTGCAGAATTTTGAGCCATCTTTAACAAGAGCTCCACATTTAGGGCAGGCTTTTCCACCCTTTTTCTGCATAATTTCTTCAGAGATTTCTTTTATTCTAAGGATTGCGGCTGTGATTTCTTTTATTTCCTCATCATCCTCGTCCTTATGTTCTTCATAATATTTCTGTCCTAACTTCTCATAAAGCTTGGAAAGTTCACTTTCTTTTACTTTTTTGTCGTACTGAAGCTTAGTCAAATCTCCAGCATTTTGGGCCATTTTTCCAAGGTCCTTTGTTGTATTGACAATGCTATCAGATAACTCATCTAAAAAGCTCATTTTAGAACCCCCTTTTCAAACTATAAAACCCCTTTTAAACCCTTAGATTTTAACACAACAAGTTATTTTTTACCACTATTTGAGAGGGTTAAGCTATGCCACCATCTCGAATAATAATATATGCAAGATATGCCACATAGCAAAGAAGCATGATTATTCCGTCAACTCTTCCAAGATTCTTCTTTTTGAAGCACATAATCCAAACCAATACTGAAAAACCAACAAGAATCATAATATCAATTGCATTTACCGCCATAAAAGTAATAGGAGAAATAGCAGAAGCGGCACCAAGAATCAATAAAATATTGAAAATATTAGAACCAACTACATTTCCGATAGCCATATCAAGCTCATTTTTTCTCGCTGCAACAATTGATGTAACAAGCTCTGGAAGTGATGTTCCAAGAGCTACGATTGTAAGACCAACAAGTGTCTCTGACATACCAAATTTGAGTGCGAGAGTAGTACATGAATCTACAACCCAGTCACCACCAAATTTAATTGCAACTGCACCGCCTACTATATATACAATACACAACCATGTTGGAATATCTATAATTTCTTCCTCAACTTCAACCTCTGCCTCGTGAGCTGCAGCCTTTCTAGATTTCTTTGCTGCTGAAAGCATCGACAAAAGGAATAAGATAAATACAACTAAAAGAATTGCTCCATCTATATGGCCTACTTCCATTCCAATCCATCCCATAGCTGCTAGCGCAACAGCGCACGATACTGAAAATGGAAAATCCTTCTTGATAGTGTCTTCGCCAACCTCTAACACAGAAAAGAGGGCGCAGCTTCCAAGTACTACCATAAGGTTAAAAATATTTGAACCTACTACATTTCCTATTGCAAGTTGATTACTACCGGCCATTGAAGCTGTAACTGAAACTGAAAGCTCTGG
Organism: Pseudobutyrivibrio sp.; assembly: GCA_017557715.1. Lineage (GTDB taxonomy): Bacteria > Bacillota > Clostridia > Lachnospirales > Lachnospiraceae > Pseudobutyrivibrio. Next base: position 6,679 of record JAFYYE010000212.1, on the reverse strand, counting down.
AAGAGAAGTACCCATTGCAACAATAGTCATTCCAATTACTAGGGCTGGAACATGGAGTTTTTTAGCTACCGCAGAAGCGCCCTCAACAAAGAAATCTGCTCCCTTGATTAGAAAAACAAAACCGACTACTAACAAAATAAGTGCTCCTGGCACTGACTGAAAAAATGCGTTCATTTTATACCCCCTTAAAATCCTAATGATATTCCCATTGTATGTTCAAGCAATATCTTAGTTCCAATAAATATAAGAATTATACCACCTACAAGCTGCGCCTTAGCCTTGTATTTATCACCAAAGATATTTCCTACATAAACTCCACCCGCTGAGATAACAAAGGTTGTGCAACCAATAATAGCTATAGCTCTTAGTATGTTGAAGCTTTCCTCAAAAGAAAAAGTTACTCCACATGCAAGGGCATCAATACTTGTAGCTATTGCCATTAATGTTAATTCCTTAAAATCCAGTGGTGGATCCATTTCATCCACAACATCTTTTTCTTTCCATTCTTTGATAGCATCGATTATCATTTTACCACCAATGTACAATAGAAGAATAAAGGCAATCCAGTGGTCGTAAGCCGAAATTTTTTTTGCAAAAGTATTGCCTACTAAGAATCCCACAAGCGGCATTAATGCCTGAAATCCACCGAAAAACAAAGCGATAATTAACATCTGCTTTTTATTGACTTTTCTCATAGCAAGTCCCTTACAAATTGCTACTGCAAATGCATCCATAGAAAGGCCAATACCAATTAGGAAAATATCCAGTATTCCCATATTATTAAACTCCTTTTACAATAAGTGAGGATATTAAAAAAGACCCACGTGTACGCAAAAACGCACACGTGAGTCTCACTATTTAATGTTTGCCAGGTGTAACACCGAGTCTGTTGACAAACAACACATTCTATACTTAATGCGCTAGCTACTCCCTCACGAAGATGTATACAATATACTAAACATTCATTAATGAGTCAACCTAGGTGCATCCCTGATATATTATATATTAGATTTTTTGCTATATTTCTTATAGAAAAACTCCACTATAAAGTAACTAACAATACCACCACAGATACCAATGCATGTTCCCGCAAGAACATCAGTAGGCCAGTGTACAAATAAATATAATCTACTAATTGCAATACATGCAGCTAAAACTAGCGCTGAAATACCTAGCTTTTTGTTTCTTGTAAATATGGCAGTAGCTACCGCAAAACTTGCATTTGAGTGACCTGATGGGAAGGAATAATCATGTGGTATTTTCACTAACATCTGAATTTCTTCTAACCAGCATGGTCTGCATCTCATAACAGATGGTTTTAATATAAGATTGCATATAATAAATGTAAGAGTAAGTGATACTGTTGCCTGTACACCCATTTTTCTATTGAACGGAAGAATTAAGAGAAGAGCAGCAACTGCTATCCAAAACCATCCCGCATTTCCTAAAAATGTAATCTTAGGAACTATAAAATCCAAAGAGGAATTGTGAATGCTCTGAAACCAGTGAAGTAAATCTAATTCCCAATCAAAATAAAAAACTTTTGAACTTTCAATAATAGCTTCCATGAAATTTTCTCCTAAAAACAAAATAGTGCCAAGACCCTCAGCCCCGACACTATTATAATTATTAATTGTGTTAATTTTTATGCTTCAATTTTACAGAATGATTTCTTTCCCTTTTTTAGAAGAAATTCCTCTGCAAATGCTGACTTCTCATATGCAGTAAATGGATCTGAAACCTTCTCTCCATTTACTGAAACGCCACCCTGCTGTACAGCACGACGAGCCTCTGCGCGGCTTGTTGTAAGTCCAGAAGAAACGAGAATCTGAAGAATATCAGCCTTTCCATCTCTAAAATCCTCTTCTGAAAGAGTGTGACATGGAATATTTTCTGAATTAGCTCCACCAGCGAATAAAGCCTTTGAAGCCTCGCGAGCTTTATCAGCTTCCTCTGTACCATGTACCATCTGTGTAAGCTCGTAAGCTAAGATATCCTTTGCCTCGTTAAGCTGAGCGCCTTCCCAGCTATCCATCTCCTGAATCTGCTCAATTGGAAGGAATGTAAGCATACGGATGCACTTAAGAACATCTGCATCTCCAACATTTCTCCAGTATTGATAGAACTCAAATGGTGAAGTCTTGTTTGGATCAAGCCATACAGCATTTCCTGCTGTCTTACCCATTTTCTTACCCTGTGAATCAGTGAGAAGAGTGATAGTCATAGCATGAGCATCCTTACCAAGCTTACGTCTGATAAGCTCTGTACCGCCAAGCATGTTAGACCACTGATCGTCTCCACCAAACTCAAGGTTACAGTTGTATTTCTGGAACATGTAATAGAAGTCATATGACTGCATAATCATGTAGTTGAACTCAAGGAATGAAAGACCCTTTTCCATACGCTGCTTGTAGCACTCTGCACGAAGCATGTTGTTAACAGAGAAGCATGCTCCAACCTCGCGAAGTAAATCAACGTAGTTAAGATCAAGAAGCCAATCTGCGTTATTTACCATGAGCGCCTTACCATCAGAGAAATCAATGAAACGCTCCATCTGACGCTTGAAGCACTCAGCATTGTGATCAATATCCTCACGTGTAAGCATCTTTCTCATATCTGTACGACCTGATGGATCACCAATCATAGTAGTACCACCACCGATAAGAGCGATTGGCTTGTTACCAGCCATCTGTAAACGCTTCATAAGAGTGAGGGCCATAAAGTGACCTGCTGTAAGACTGTCTGCTGTACAGTCAAAACCAATATAGAAAGTAGCTTTGCCTTCATTAATTAATTTTTTGATTTCATCTTCATTTGTAACCTGAGCGATGAGGCCACGCGCTACTAATTCATCATAGATAGTCATAACTGTCTCCTTCCAAATTATATGGTTATACAAAAATTCCCTCGCCCCCAATGAATAGGGTCGAGGGATTTAATTAGAGGTGCCAACCAGATTTGAACTGGTGATAGAGGTGTTGCAGACCTTTGCCTTACCACTTGGCTATGGCACCATATATAAAATAACAAGTAAAACGGAGAAGGAGGGATTTGAACCCTCGCGCCGGTTGCCCGACCTACACCCTTAGCAGGGGCGCCTCTTCGGCCTCTTGAGTACTTCTCCAAAGTTGTAGGTATTACTTATTTTGTTTCGACGCAAGTGTTATTCTACTAGAGTACTACACTAATGTCAATAAAAAAATGGGGAAATCTTAACGATTTCCCCAAGTTTTTTTTCTCAACCTTTAAGTATTTTTAAAACTAGTGAAATCTGAATTAATTAGCAGATTTTTCTGCATACATGAAGTACTTATTCTGATTAAGTGATGTATAAATTCCAGTTACGTTTGCCTTCTGGAGATAAATATCATTGTAGAAGTAAATAGGTACTACTGCGTTTGTCTCCATAAGCATATCCTCAGCCTCACGCATAAGATCTACACGTGCTGCAAAGTCTGTTGTCTTATAGATTTCCTGAATCTTCTCATCGTATGCCTTCCATGATGGAGCAGAAGAGTTGCTAGCATCCTTACCTAACTGCATATCGTTGTTACCACCATTTGAAAGCCACATTTCGAGCATATTGATAGGATCGTTAAAGTCTGCAATCCATCCCTCACGAGCGATATCAAACTTACCAGCTTTTCTATCCTCAAGGAATACATTCCAGTCTTCTGTCTCAATCTTTACATCAATACCTACAACAGCCCAATCCTGCTGGATGCACTGAGCGATAGCCTCGTGACCTGTTCCAGAGTTTGTCATGTATGTTACTTCAAGTGCTGGGCTAATCTTGTATCCGCCGTTACCGTCATCCTCAAATGAGTATCCGCACTCTTCAAGAAGACCCTTAGCTTCTTCTACATTTGCTGCACCTGTTGTCTTAGCATCATAATATCCAAAATCATCAGCCTCAAATACGCCACCGTTACCATCAGCCATTCCGTCTGGGATAAATGTATCAGCTGGTACCTGACCTGTCTGACCTACTGTATCAACAATGTACTGTCTGTCGATAAGAAGTGAAAGAGCCTTTCTCATCTTAGAAGCCTGATCAGCTGTAAGACCCTTGAATAAGTCTGAGTTTACGTTGAAACCAACATAGTATGTTCCAAGTGTATCAATTACGTGGAACTCTGAGCTATTAAGAAGTGACTGAATTTCATCGTTTGGTACAGAATCTGCGAAATCGATATCACCTGAGTTGTAAGCTGCATAGATAGCTGTGTCATCTGCTGAAAGCATGAACTCAAGCTTCTCAAGCTTAACATCATCAGCTCTGTAGAAGTTAGGATTCTTCTCGTATACCATTGACTCGTTGTGCTTCCACTCTGTAAGTGTAAATGCACCGTTAGATACGAAACCTGGCTCCTGAGCCCAAGCACCTGGCTGAGTTCCGTCTGGGTTAGCTGCCTCAACATCAGCCTCGTAAACTGGCATAAATGTTGGGAATGCAAGTAAATCATAGAAGTAAGCACATGGAGCATTAAGCTTTACTACAAGTGTGTAATCATCTGTTGCTTCAATCTGAAGTGTTCCGTCATCATTTGTAGCGATTGGTGCAAACATATAAGCATAATCTGCAGCTGTCTCTTCTGCTACTGCACGATTCCAGCTATAAACGAAATCCTTAGCTGTAAGTTCTTCACCGTTAGACCACTTAGATTCCTTTAACTTAATTGTGTAAGTAAGTCCATCCTCTGATACCTCTGGTTCACCATCAGCAAGTGCTGGAACACAGTTGTTGTTCTCATCGTAAGTATAAAGACCTACGAATGAGTTAACTGCAAGACAAGCACCGTCAACTGCAGAGTTAAGTGCTGGATCAAGGTAATCTGGCTCTGATGCAAGGCAGAGTCTAAGTGTTGTTGTGTCTGTGTTTACTGTTGTTGCTTCAGCCGGTGCAGCTTCGTTAGCACCCTCTGTAGCAGTGCCTGCGTTTTTATTTCCGCAAGCAACAAGGCTTGCTGCCATTGAAGCAACAAGTAAAACTGCGATAAGTTTCTTTTTCATGCTTCTTTTTTCTCCTTTTTGTAATTTGATATTTATCTCAAGCCAAAAGGCTTAAAACCTATTTATTCCAACATGCAACAAAATGGTCATTTCCTCTATCTGTAAGAGATGGCATTTCTTTTGCACACTGTTCTGTAGCATATCTACATCTTGTTCTAAATGGACAACCACTAGGCATCTTAAGTGGACTTGGAACGTCGCCCTCAAGAATGATTCGCTGACTCTTTCTAGCTGTCTCAGGATCTGGAATAGGTACAGCCGAAAGAAGTGAGAGAGTATATGGATGCACTGGGTTGTTATTTAAATCATCAGCATCTGCAATCTCCATTATGTGACCTAAGTACATAACTGCGATTCTATCTGAAATATGATGAACAACCAAAAGGTCGTGAGCGATGAAGAGATATGCAACTCCGAGCTTTTCCTGCAATTCTTCAAACATGTTTACAACCTGCGCCTGAATAGATACATCAAGGGCTGAAACTGGCTCATCACAAACGATAAACTTTGGATTTACTGCAAGTGCTCTTGCAATACCAATACGTTGTCTTTGTCCACCGGAAAACTCATGAGCGTAACGCATAGCGTGTTCTGCATTAAGTCCTACAGTTTCCATAAGTGAAAGGATTTTATCACGACGCTCACCTTTAGAAGAGTAGAGCTTATGTACATCCAAAGGTTCTCCGATAATATCTTCAACTGTCATACGTGGATCAAGTGATGAATATGGGTCCTGAAATACCATCTGCATCTGCTTGCGGTATGGATGCATATTTACATCAATCTTTTTCTCACTATCAAAAAGTACATCACCATCAAACACGATTCGGCCAGCTGTTGGCTGATATAAACGTAGAAGAGTACGACCTACTGTAGTTTTTCCACATCCTGACTCTCCAACAAGACCAAGTGTCTCTCCTGGTTTAATTGCAAAAGAAATGTCATCTACTGCCTTAAGTGGAACTGTATGAAATCCCTCTTTAATTGGGAAATACTGCTTTAAATGTTCAACCTCAAGGAGGTATTTATTATCACTCATTCTTATGCCTCCTTACTCTCGTATAATTCTTTTACATTCATCCAGCAGCTTGCCAAATGTGAATCGCTGATTCTAAGCTCATCTGGTACTTCCTTAAGACAAATTTTCATTGCCTCATCACAACGAGGGCAGAATGCACATCCCTCTGGCATATTAAGAAGATTGATTGGTGTACCACCGATTGGTACAAGTTTTTCGTTCATATTATCTGTACGTGGGATTGAACGAAGAAGTCCCTTTGTGTATTCATGAGCTGGATGATAGAAGATGTCATCTGCAGTACCTCGCTCGCATACACGACCACCGTACATTACAAGGATTTCATCACACATTGATGCAATAACACCAAGATCATGTGTAACCATGATGATTGCCATTCCAAGCTTCTTCTGAAGTTCCTGCATAAGCTCAAGAATCTGAGCCTGGATAGTAACATCAAGAGCTGTTGTTGGCTCATCGGCAATAAGAATATCTGGCTCACAAGCAAGGGCCATGGCAATCATAACACGCTGTCTCATACCACCTGAAAGCTCATGTGGATACTGTTTAAGTCTCTTTTCAGGCTCATTGATACCTACGAGAGTAAGAAGCTCTTTTGCTCTTTCTTCAGCCTCACCCTTTTTCTTG
>JAFYYE010000211.1 GCA_017557715.1 Pseudobutyrivibrio sp. | reverse complement strand
CAGAGGATGTTCTAAGAATCACATATGATCCAAAGGATTTATTCACATCCAGATTTATTCTAAATGAGTCATCTTCAATGCGTTCTGCATTACAGTGGGTTCATGATTACAAAAAAGGGATTGATTTAGGATTCGAAGCTATAAAGGCAGAGGCTGAAGAAAAGCTTGCAAATCTTGATGAGTTTGACCCTAAGGATACAGTGGATAAGGCAGAGTTTTTGCAGAGTATTATCATTGTTTCAGATGCCATTATTTTATGGGCAAAGCGTCATGGTGATAAGGCAGCGGAGCTTGCCAAGGCTGAAAAGGATGAGGTAAGACGTCAGGAGCTTTTAGAGATTTCACGTATCTGTTACAAGGTTCCAGCAAAGCCGGCAGAGACATTCCATGAGGCCCTGCAGGCTCAGTGGTTTATTCAGATGTTTTCAAGACTTGAGCAAAAAACAGGAGCTACCATTTCAAATGGTCGTATGGATCAGTATTTATATCCATATTATAAGAAGGATATTGAAGAGGGTCGTATCACATCAGATAAGGCAAAAGAGCTGTTTAGATGTGTATGGCTTGCCATGGCACAATATCAGGATTTGTTTGTAAGTCCGGCTGGAGTAAAGTTCCACGAGGGATATGCTCACTGGGAGGCAGTTACAATCGGTGGCGTAGATGAAAATGGATATGACGTAACAAATGAGTTGTCATATTTATTACTGGAGGATAAGAGAGAGTTTCCTCTTAATTATCCTGATTTGGCAGCGAGAATTCACACCGGTTCACCAGAGAGATTTTTACGAGAGGTGGCTATCACAATAAAGGATGGTTCAGGCTTTCCTAAGCTTATTAATGATGAGGAAATCATTCCAATTCTTGTTTCAAAGGGAGCTGATTTTGCATCAGCAAATGATTATGCAGTTTCAGGCTGTACAGAAGTAAGAATGCCAAACTTGGATACCTTTACAACACCTTGTCCATTTATAAATTTGGCAGCGATACTTGAGCTTGCTTTATACAATGGAAAGATGCCAAAGTACGGTGACGAGCTTCTCACAATAGAAACAGGAGAGGCAGCAGGCTTTGCCACATATGAGGAGTTTGAAGAGGCCTTTGTAAAACAGGAGAAATATCTTTTAAAGCAGGCGCTAAGACAGCAGTTTGTGGCAAACAGAACAAGACCAAAGCATTTTGCATCTCCACTTGGTTCTTCACTTCATGCTTTATGTATGAAGGAGTGCAAGGATTTGCACAGCGAAAAGATTGAGGGCGGTTTTGATGCAGGCTTCTTTGATTTCATTGGTTTTGGTACTGTGGCAGATTCTTTGGCTGCCATCAAAAAATGTATTTATGATGAAAAGACAATCACCTGGGATGAATTGCTAGAAGCTCTCAAAAATAATTTTGAGGGAGCAGAGGTCGTTAGACAAAGACTAATTAATGCTCCTAAGTATGGCAATGATGATGATTATGTAGATGCCATTGCAAAGAGAATTGATGGTGAGGCTGTCAAATTCGTAAATACGTATGCAAAGAATATTGGAATCTATATGGATTTGAGATACGTATCTCAGTCTGTAAATGTTCCATTTGGAACTGTAGTAGGAGCTACACCAAACGGAAGATATGCCGGAACAGCTCTTTCAGATGGTTCATCAGCATCTCAGGGTGCCGACGAAAATGGACCAACAGCAGTGCTGCTTTCAAATTTTAAGACAAAGAATACTAACTACAACAACAGGGCAGCAAGACTTTTAAATATCAAACTGACACCTTCTAGTGTGGCAGGAGATATCGGTACTAAAAAGCTGATACAGTTTATTAAAAGCTGGAGAGATTTAAAGCTCTGGCATTTACAATTTAACATCATTAATAAAGAAACCTTATTAGATGCAAAGGCTCATCCAGAGAATTACCGCAGTCTACTTGTGAGAGTGGCTGGCTATAGCGCATATTTTGTAGAGCTTTCACCAAGCCTGCAGGATGATGTGGTAAATAGAACAGCTCACGAAGAGATAGCATAATTATGAATGATACAAAGGGAATAATATTTAACATTCAGAGATTTTCAGTCCATGACGGTCCTGGTATAAGGACCGTCGTTTTTGAAAAGGGGTGTCCGCTGAGATGCTTGTGGTGTGCTAATCCTGAGTCTCAGGTACACAGTCCCCAGTTGGCGTGGACGAAATCAAAATGTATAGGCTGTGGCTCATGTGTAAATGGCAAACTGAAATGTCAGCCCTACTTTAGTGAGGATGAGCTGTACTGGGATGACTTTCAGGAAGAAGAGACAGAAGCTGTGGAAAGAATCTGTCCTTCAAAGGCATTTCATGTCATTGGATATGAGACCACTGTTAAAGCGGTAATAGAAAAAATAGATCGTGATTCTATATTCTACGGTGATGAGGAGGGTGGTCTTACCATAAGCGGTGGTGAGCCATTGCTTCAGGCTAAATTTACTTATCAGCTTTTGAGAGAGGCCAAAAAGCTTGGCATTAATACAGCCATAGAAACCACAGGCTATGGAAAGACAGAAGATTTTATAAAAATCGCCGGGAAGCTTGATTATCTCATTATGGATATCAAGGTTTTGGATGATGAGGTTCATAAAAAGGTCACAGGGGTCAGCAACGAATTGATTCTTAAGAATTTTGAGCAGATAAGAAGGATATATCCTGATTTGCCGATTCATGTGCGTACACCAATAATACCTGGTGTAAATGATAATGAAGAAAGCATTAAAGCAATCTCAGAATTTATAGATAAGCGAAATAATACTAAATATGAGTTGTTGAAATATCATCGTCTGGGAGAACCAAAGTATGTTTCGCTACATAGAATGTATCCTATGGGTGATGTGAAGCTTTCAGATGAGACCTATGATTCTTTAAAGCGTTTTGAGTTTAATAACATAGGCTCAGAGCTTTTAGATGAAGGCTGT
>JAFYYE010000210.1 GCA_017557715.1 Pseudobutyrivibrio sp. | reverse complement strand
TATCAGCAACATTATCGTCTTTAGCTTCTGCCTGGACGGTTACTTCTGCTGACTCGTCAACTGGACTAGCAAGTGCTGTAAGCGCTGGCGACATTGTCATTGCTGCTGCCATGATTACAGACAATACCTTTTTAGGTATCCAGTTCCTTCTCATATCATGAGTCCTCCCTTAAAAATATTTATTAAAAAACGTATCTAACATTATTGTCAGATACGTTTTTTATCGCTTTAATTTATTAAAAATAATTCCTATTAGGATAAACACCCCCAAAAACAAACCTATTAAAATTGGAGTTTCTATAGATGAATTGCCCGAATCTATATTTTTGTCCTGAACTTCTGCGGCTGTTTCGGTATTTGTATCTGATGTCTCTTCAATTGTCTCTGCTTCGGCAGTCTCTTGTACTGTCTCATCTATTGTCTCTTCCTGATTTTCTTCTATAGTCTCTTCTCCTGCTTTCTCCTGCACTTCTGCATCATCAGTTGTTTTTGCCTGTGATTGTGAGTGGTCATCTGTCTTAGTAGTTTCAGCACCTCTGTCTATTTTCACGAAGCTTACCTCATTAAGCTTCTCAATAGCTTTAGCGTCTTCACCTGAAACAAGTGCCACAACGCCATTTCCAGTCTCGTCTCTTCTGGTAATCTGAAGGCTTTGGCCCTTACAGACACTTTCCTCGATAGCTTTAACGCCCTGGTCTATTGGCACTCCATTCTCGAAAGCAATATATACATGCTGGATTACATCATCAGAATCATTACTCCCTATTCCTAATTCTTCCTTATTTATTACTTTGTCATTATTTGTGCCAGAAGAAATTTGGTTAGCCAATATATCTGAATCAACCTGTTGAAATTGAACCTGCTCCATAATTCCTCCCTGTGCAAGATTGAAATAGTGTGTAATAGTATGTGTTAATTTAAAGCGTTAACACTTCTTAGTGATAAAGTGTTAGTGTAAAAAATAATGCGGTATAAAACCGCACTTCTTCGTACATCAACTAAATATAATGAGAGTATAAATTCACAGGATAGTAAAGTCAAGATATAATTATATAAAATAAAAGAAAAAGAAATGGAAAAGTCTAAGACTTTTCCATCCCTTTTTTAATCTGACATAATTTTTCTTTACAGTTCTGACATTGAAGCTTTTCATTAGAGCCATACCAGAAGGTTTCTGGGTGCTTGGAATAAGCAATTTCCCATCTGATTAATGCCAGCAATGCTGTGAAAAACAAACTCCAGGAAAAGAAATTCTTAATAAAAAGCATTGGGGTAAACATCATAAAGTAACCCCAATCATAAATTCTACAATTAATACAGCATCTGTTCTTCATAATAAATCTTTGGAATGGGCAGAAAAATAGAATGCAAATATAATCACAAAGATAAAAGAACACTGTCAGCATCAACATATCTGCAGCATCAATAATCTTCAGCAGATAAAGTAATGCAAACACTGCATTAAACCAAAGCCATGCAGCCATAACTGCCCATGCTTTAACATTCATGGCCTGTACAAACTCAAGTAATTCCAGACGCTGATAGCCATCAACAGGTCTAAACCCATCTATCTTTCCTTTATTAAAAGCCATGGATAAATACTTGTTTGGGAATATATGCTGCATCATCATCAGCATAAAAACACCCCATAAAACATGAAGAGGACTTATGCCATACTCAGAAATACCGAATGTAAACTGATGTGTCATGAAATCCACCAACGCAGTTTTGTTGGTAATGTAGATTCCCAAAATAAAAAGGAAAACAAAAACTCTGAAAAAGAAATTAATCAATGCTCTCTTCATCATTTGTGTCATAATAAAAGCCCCCTGACAGGTAACTCCCTTTTATAGATATTATACCACAAGTAAATTATTAAGCATCTGCTTTCCTTCTGGTGTCAGAATAGATTCTGGATGAAATTGAAGACCATATACTTCATAATCCTTATGTTTAACAGCCATAATTTCCCCATCATCAGTCTTTGCTGTGACCACAAGATTAGATGGAAGTGATTCTACTGATGCAGCAAGTGAATGATAGCGTGCCACCTTTATTTTCTTTGGAAGTCCAGAAAACATTTTGCAATTAGTGTCTATATCTACCTCAGATTGTTTTCCATGCATTAGTTCTTTTGCATAGGTTATATCTGCCCCAAATGTTTCACAAATAGCCTGATGACCAAGGCACACTCCAAGAATTGGTACCTTTCCAGCAAAATGAGCGATTACATCCTCGCATATTCCGGCATCAACTGGACGTCCTGGTCCTGGCGAAATAATAATATGACTAGGATTCAGCTTTTCAATATCGCAAATACGTAATTCGTCATTACGGATTACCAAAATATCCGGATTGATTTCACCAACCAGTTGGTAGAGATTGTAAGAAAAGCTATCGTAATTATCAATTAATAAAATCATGCCAATCCCCCCTCTGCGTGCCTAACTGCATTAACAACCGCCTTTGCTTTATTGATACATTCTTCTGCTTCCGTAAGTGGCACTGAATCATAAACGATTCCGGCGCCAGAACGAATACAGATAGCATCATTCTTCTTATACACAAGTCTGATAGCAATGCAGACATCAAGATTTCCAGCAAAATCTATATATCCTAATGCTCCACCGTATATACCGCGCTTGCTCTCTTCCAACTCCTCTATAATCTGACATGCTCTAAATTTAGGAGCTCCTGAAAGAGTCCCGGCTGGAAGAATAGCATCTACAGCATCAATAACATCCTTATTATCAGCCAACTGGCCTACAACAGTAGAACCAATATGCATTACATGAGAATAACGCTCCACTCCCATATATTTTTCTACACTAACCGAACCAAGTTTACTAATTTTACCAATATCATTTCTGCCAAGGTCCACAAGCATATTGTGCTCTGCAAGCTCTTTCTCGTCCTTAAGAAGTTCTTTTTCAAGAGCTTCATCTTCGCTTTGGCTCTTTCCACGTGGACGAGTTCCAGCAAGAGGAAAAGTACTTACTTTTTTCTGTTCTACTTTCACCAAGGTTTCAGGTGATGCGCCTGCAATTTCAATGTCATCGCTGTTAAAATAGAACATATATGGCGATGGATTGGTAGAACGAAGATATCTATAAGTGTCAAAAAGACTGCCTTCTGCTTTCGCTGTCAAAGGATTTGAAAGTACCACCTGGAAGATATCGCCTTCTTTAATGTAGTGTCTTGCCTTTTCTACCATCTGACCATACTCTTCTTTTGTAAATTTAGGTGTAATATCAGTGTTAAGCTTAAGTGGTTTAAACTCC
>JAFYYE010000209.1 GCA_017557715.1 Pseudobutyrivibrio sp. | reverse complement strand
TTGATGAGCCTACAAACCACTTGGATATGGATTCAAAGCAGATGCTTGAGGAGGCTTTGAATGAATACGATGGAACTCTTTTGTATGTAAGTCACGATCGATATTTCGTTAATAAGACTGCAAATATCATTTTGGAGCTTTCCAATGGAGGCATCACAAAATATCTTGGTAATTACGATGATTATATCGCGAAGAAAGAACAATTAGGACTTGTTAATAATGTTTCTAATACAAATTCAGTTAATGGTTTAGTGCAGGAAGAGACTGCGTCAAAGCTTGATTTTAAAGAACAGAAGCGTATTGAGGCCGAAAAGAGAAAGCTTCAGAATAGAATATCTAAAATAGAAGAAGAGATAGAGGCTTTAGAAAACGAAAAAGCCAAAATTGACGAAGAGTTTGTCAAGCCAGAAAATATGACAAATTCTGCCAAATTGAATGAATTGACAGCAAAACAGAATGAAATAGACGCTAAACTTGATACATTATATCAACAGTGGGAAGAAATTAGTAGTTTATAATCTATAAATTGTTAATTTGTTGACAAACTTTTCTGGTGATTCTATAATTGAATTGATAAATTTTTAGGAGGCGTTTATTTTGGACAAACAAATATCTCAGGCTGTAATTAGAAGACTTCCTAGATACTATAGGTATTTAGGTGAGCTATTAGATGATGGTGTTGAACGCATTTCTTCAAATGATTTAAGTAAGCGTATGCATGTTACTGCATCTCAGATAAGACAGGATTTGAATAATTTTGGTGGATTTGGTCAGCAGGGTTATGGTTACAATGTTGCCTATCTACACGATGAAATAGGTAATATTCTCGGTGTTAATGAGACTCATAACGTTATAGTAATTGGTGCTGGTAATTTGGGACAGGCTATTGCAGGTTATGTTAAATTCGAACGTGTAGGATTCAAAATCATTGGATTGTTTGATACAAATCCAGAACTTGATGGCAAAATGGTCAGGGATCTACCTATTCGTATGCTTGATGAGTTGCCTGATTTTATAAAAAATAATGATGTAGAGATAGCGGCTCTTACCCTTCCTAAGGCCAATGCTAAATCTACTGCTTTAAAGCTAGTTTCTTTGGGAGTTCATGCAATTTGGAATTTCGCACATGTTGATTTGGACGATATTCCAGATGTTGTTATTGAAAATGTTCATCTTTCTGATAGTTTAATGCAACTTTCTTATAACATTACTAAGCAGAATAAGTAGGTGATTTTAAATGGCGGAGCGTGATTTTCAAAGTGCTATAGCAAAAATCAAGATTCCAATGCTTATTTTGGATCAAAAATGGCACAGGCTGTTCGCTTTAGGTGGAAAGCCTGAGGAAGTAAAAGCTCTTGAGACTAAAGAAAGTGATCTTTTAAAAAGGGATGCTGAATTAAAAAAGGAGCTTAAAGATCTAAAAAAGGTAAAAGAAAGTCTTATGTCTTCTGTTATGGAAAATATGGAAGGCACATCTGATTTGGTTTCAAAAAAACTCGATGATGATAAAAGGCTTTTGGAGGAATGCAATGAAAGAATCGCTGCTGCCGAGGATGAGCAGAAGGATTTGCCAATTCAGACTGATGAGGTCAATAGAGAGCTTATGATGGCTACTATGGACTATTGTTATGATAAATTAAGGACTAATTCCAGTGAGGCTGAAGAAATAACAAATTGGATTAAAGACATCAGAGTCCAATTAAAGAAAAATGTTATTAGAAAACATAATAGAGAGATAAACAATAAAGAAATATATTCATACATGCATGATGTGTTTGGAATGGAAGTTTTAAATCTCTTTGATATGCAAAATGGCGATTTTTATATAGGTATTGCCGATGACAGAGCAGATGATAGCGGTTCTCGTAAATCTTCAGATGAAGAGGTTTCTGATTTATCTAATGTAGAATTAGAGGATGTTGATTTGGAGGCTGTTTCAAAAGAAACAAAAGAATCTGAATCTAATGATGGTGATACTGAGGCTGAGCAAAAAGCAGATTCTGAATAATCTATGAATTTTAAAGACTAAGCATCATATTGTTTAGTCTTTTTTTTAACGTTATGTTAAAATGATAAAGGTATAATTTGTAAAATTTGAAAGGAGCACCAAATGGACGAAGGGGCGAATCCCTATATTTTTATAATTTTACTTGCTGTTTTAGCTATTATTGAACTTATAGCTATTATTATTTTATATCGCAAATCAAAGCAGGAGAACGTTACCGAGGAGGATGTAATATCTTTGGTTAACGAAGGGCACGAGGATGGCAACATTTTGGCATCTGAGGCAGCTATGATTCAGAATATCTTTGAATTTTCTGATACGGATGTTAAGGATATCATGACTCATAGAAAAAATATTGTAGCTATTGATGGTGAAATGACACTTCGAGAAGCTATTTCCTTTATCAATGATAACAATATGAGCCGTTATCCTGTATATTTAGAAGATTTGGATAATATAATCGGTATTTTGCATATTAAGGATATTCTCACTTATTTTGATAAGGATGTAGACAATGTCAAAATTAAGGATTTACAGGACTTAATGTCTGTTGCGGAATTTGTACCGGAGACACATGGTATTAATACTTTATTTGCCAAGATGCAGACTAAGAAACGCCACATGGTTATAGTTATGGATGAATATGGCCAGGTTTCAGGCATCCTTTCACTTGAAGATATTCTTGAAGAAATAGTTGGAAATATCGAAGATGAACATGATGAAGAGGAAGCTTCAATTGAAGTTAGAACTGAGGATTCCTTCATTATGGACGGAAGTACCACTTTAGAAGAAGTGGATGAAATCTTGGGTATGACCCTCTCGGAGGATTACGAGACATTAAATGGCTATCTTGTCTCACTTTTGGGTAAGATACCTGAAGATGGTACAAGCTTTAAGCTTGAAGATAATAACTTTATTTTTTATGTAAAAAATGTCTCAGAAAAGGTTATTGGACAGGTTTATGTTCGTAGGAAAACCCACATTGAATAAGAACCGGTTATTTGATATAATTTTTTGAGATTTTAAAATAAGAAAAGAGGTATATAAATATATGTCAGGACATTCAAAATTCGCTAATATTAAGCACAAAAAAGAAAAGAATGATGCTGCAAAGGGTAAAATTTTTACAATAATTGGTCGTGAGATTGCTGTTGCAGTTAAGGAAGGCGGTCCAGACCCTAACAATAATTCTAAGCTTCGTGATGTTATTGCTAAGGCTAAGGCTAATAATGTTCCAAATGCTACAATCGAAAGTGGTATTAAGAAGGCAGCTGGTAATGCAGATGCTGTTAATTATGAGTCTGTTACATACGAAGGATATGGTCCAAATGGTACAGCAATCATTGTAGATTGCCTTACTGATAATCGTAATCGTACAGCAGCTAATGTTCGTAACGCTTTCACAAAGGGTGGCGGAAGCATTGGCACACCAGGTTGTGTATCTTTCATGTTTGATAATAGAGGTCAGATTATCGTTTCTAAAGAAGATTGTTCAATGGAAGCTGATGACCTTATGATGATTGCACTTGATGCAGGTGCTGAAGATTTTTCAGAAGAAGATGATTGCTTCGAAATCTATACTACTCCAGAGGATTTCTCTGCTGTTAGAGAAGCTCTTGAAGCTGAGAATATTCCAATGGCAGATGCTGAGGTTACAATGATTCCTCAGACATACGTTGAGCTTACAGATGAGCAGGATCTTTACAAGATTAACAAAATTCTTGATCTTCTTGATGAGGATGACGACGTACAGAATGTATATCATAATTGGGACGAATAAATAAAAATTTATTGCGCGGGGTTGAATAAATGAACAAAATTTTGTTTGCGTCTAGCGAGTGTGTTCCATTTGTTAAGACTGGCGGTTTGGCAGATGTTTGCGGTGCTTTGCCAAAAGAATTTTGTAAGGATTATTTTGATGTAAGAGTAGTTTTGCCTTACTATACATTTATTCCAGAAAAATATAAAAAAGATTTCAAATATCTTACCAGTTTTCAAATGAACATGGGACCACTTGTTGGTACAAAATATGTTGGTATTTTTGAGTATGAATTTGATGGTGTTACTTTTTACTTTATAGACAATCATGATTATTTTGATTGTTTCTATCCTTATTCCGAGGATAGATGGGACCTTGAAAAGTTTATTTTCTTTGACAAGGCTGTACTTTCAATGCTTCCATTGATTGGTTTTCAGCCTAACCTTATTCATTGTCATGATTGGCAGACTGGATTTATTCCTGTTTATTTAAAAACTGACTTTCAGGGAGATCAGTTTTTCTGGGGTATGAAGTCTGTTATGACTATCCATAATCTTAAATTCCAGGGTATGTGGGACACAAAAACTGTTTCTGGTATATCAGGACTTCCTGTGGATTTATTTACACCGGATAAGCTTGAATACAAGAAATGTGGCAATATGCTTAAGGGTGGTTTGGTTTACGCAGATTACATCACAACAGTATCTGCAAATTATTGTGACGAAATTCAAACACCATATTATGGTGAAGGCTTGGATGGACTTCTTAGGGCTCGTCACTATGATATGCAGGGTATCGTAAATGGTATTGATAATGTAATCTACGATCCAGCTACAGATTCAAAGATTTATAAAAATTATGATATTAATTCCTTCAGGAAAAACAAAAAGATTAACAAAACTAAGCTTCAGCAGGAGCTAGGTCTTGATGTTGACCCTAAGAAGTATGTGATAGGCCTTATTTCAAGACTTACAGATCAGAAGGGACTTGATCTTATAAACTATTGCATCGAGGGAATTGTTGATGATTTTACTCAGCTTGTTGTAATAGGTACAGGCGAATCTAAATATGAAAACATGTTTAGACATTATGCATGGAAGTACCCAGAGAAGATATCTGCAAACATAAGTTATGATGATGCTATGGCACATAGATTATATGCTGCAGCGGATGCATTCCTTATGCCATCGCGTTTTGAACCTTGTGGCTTAACACAGCTTATTTCTTTTAGATATGGCACTGTTCCTATCGTTAGAGAGACTGGTGGCTTAAAGGACACTGTTGAAGCTTACAATGAGTATATGAAGTCTGGAGACGGTTTCTCATTTGCAAATTATAACGGTGATGAGTTACTTAATACTGTCAATTACAGTAAATTTATTTTCTTCGAGAAAAAAGCGCAGTGGAATAAGATGATTGAGCGCGGTATGAGTAAAAATTATTCTTGGTCTGTTCAAAAGGAAAAATATGAGAATATTTACAACTATTTGATTGGTTGATAAAAAGCTTGAAAAGAGAATAGTTCACCTATTCTCTTTTCGGTGTTTTGTAATTGTTTTAAACAATTATAGTTAAGAAAAATGTAGCAATGAGGTTATAACTTGGCAACAAAAGGGAAGAATAATTCTAGAAAAAAATCTAATACCAGTTCTAGGACTAGAAGTTCATCTAAGAGAACTTCTACTAAGAAAAAGTCTACTAAGCAGGTAAAAGACGAGTTAGAATTTGAAGACCCATTTTTTGAGGATTCTTCAAAAGAAATCATTTTGTGGTCTTCTTTAGCTTTGTGTATTTTATTATGCATTAGTAACTTTGGTTTAGGTGGTGTGGCTGGAAATGCAGTTGCTGATTTTTTATTTGGCGTTTTCGGTATTATTCAGTATGTACTGCCTTTCATGGTTGTTTTTTCAGCATTTTTTATAATTTCAAATTATGGTAATAAGGTCGCAATTGCAAAGGTTGTGGCTGGTTTTGTATTGCTTATTTTTATAAGTGCATTTGTTGAATTAATCTTAAATGGGCAGGAGATTCTTTTGCCATTAGATGCTTTTTCTTATGCTAAGGAAAGACATTATGGTGGCGGATTAATCGGTGGTACCATTGTATTCGCAGTAAATGATAGTTTTGGATTATTAGGTGCATATCTTATTGTTCTTATAGCGATGATAGTATGTACCATAATTATTATAGAAAAGTTTGCATTCGACAGAGTTCAGCAGTCTTCAAGATATCATGCTGATAGAGCTGCAGCAAAACGCCGTGTTCGTAGAGAACGAATGCTTATGGAACGAGAAGCTAATCAGACTCGTTTTAATTCGGATAGACAGGCAATTATTGATAAGATTCAGCAGGACAAGGAACTTGAGCTTCAACAAATGTAGCAAGATGGTAGCAGAAGGGATAGAAAGTATTCTGGTGTTACATCTAACACTACACTTGTTCCTGAATTCACTGATAATGTTGTGGCTTCTTCTGATGATGTAAATGAAATACGTTTCAACATGGCTGACGGTGAAGAAAATATGGAAATAACAAAGACTAGCCGTCACAGATTAAAGGCTGGAGATAAGCGTTCCAAGAGTTCTCATGCATTTATGCAGCCAGAGCCAGTTGAAGAAGTAATTAAAGAGG
>JAFYYE010000208.1 GCA_017557715.1 Pseudobutyrivibrio sp. | reverse complement strand
TGATGGCACTTTACCTGGTAATGTTACCTCAAAAGATATTATTCTTCGTATTATTGGCGATTTAACTGCTTCAGGTGCGACCTATCAGGCTATTGAATTTACAGGAAGTACTGTGGATGCCATGAGTGTAGCAAGCCGAATGACCATGTCAAATATGTCTGTGGAGGCAGGAGCAAAATGTGGGGTGTTTGCACCTGATGAAAAGACCTGTGATTATTGCAAGATTCCTTACGATGAAAAAATTAAGAGTCTTCGCTCAGATAATGATGCCAATTATTCTAGAATTCTTAGATATAGGGCGGAGGATTTTAAACCAGTGTGTGCCTGCCCTTCACTTGTGGATAATATTAAGCCTGTGTCAGAGCTTAAGGGCACAAAGGTTAATCAGGTATTTTTAGGTTCTTGTACAAATGGAAGATTAGAGGATCTAAGAGCTGCTGCCACAATACTAAAGGGCAAGCATGTGGCAGAGTTTGTTAAGCTGATTGTCACTCCAGCCAGCCGTAAGATTTACCGTGAGGCTTTGGCTGACGGCACTTTGGAAATACTTTCAAAGGCAGGTGCCATTATTACAACACCAGGCTGTGGGCTTTGTTGTGGACGTGGTGGTGGAATTCTTACAGACGATGAAGTGGTTGTAGCCACAAATAATAGAAATTTCTTAGGAAGAATGGGTACCAGTAAGGTGCAGATATATCTTGCCAGTCCAGTAACAGCTGCTGCGACAGCGATAGCTGGAGAGATAGTAGAAGGGTAAAAATTAATATTCTTTAAACGAAAGAGGGATTCGCATAGGCGAATCCTTCTTTTGTTAGCTATATGTTATTGTGCTCCAAAATATTCTTTTACTTTTGCCTCATTTATCTCTTCTCCAATAATAATGAAGACTTCCTGCCCAACAGGCATCTGGTTAAGTTCAAAGTCATTTTTTGTAGCGTTGAACTGGTACCAAATATCATTATCTTTGAAAAATCCTTTGGCTCTGAAAATCTTACCAAAGGCTGGGTCGGACATTAGTGCTTCAATTTTCTCTTTAAGTCCGTCCTTTTTCATAGGAAGCTCAAGGAAATAAAGTGTTTTATAACCAGTATCATCAGTGCCTAGCTTCTTTATAAAAGAATGTGTGCTATAGCCGCTGTTTGATATTTTTATAAAATCTTCTTCAGTAAGTGCATCCCAATCCTTAGAGAAAACAATGGATTCGATATCTTTATCTAATTTTGCCTTATCAGCAGCTCTATTTAGATGAGAGATAGTGGCATCTATATGCGCTTTATCTGTTAGTTGACTTCTGCTAAGAACAATTACGCCGGCATTAGCAATTTGAGAAGCTAAAAAGAAATCCGAGTCTTCAGAAAGGTTTTCATCAAGCTTTGCATCTACAATAGTAATCACATTTCCGATTTCATACCATCTGTCCAAAGGCTCATCTCGCAATGAATCGAAAAATTCATCTACATCAAAAATGCCTGAAGGCTCAATGATTACTCTGTCGTAACCACTCATTCCCATGGAAATAAGTTTTGTTTTAAAACGGCGACGATGACAATCGGCATCGCAACCGCCGGCAACCATTTCAAGTTCGCAGTTTTCACCGCGAAGTTCGTTTAAAAGGAGCATATCAACGTTGACGGCACCGTAATCATTTTCAAGGATACCAATTTTCTGTCCCTGATCCATAAAGTATTTCGCATATTTTTTGAGAAAAGTGGTTTTTCCACTTCCTAAAAATCCTGTAATCAAATCTACCTTTATCATGTATTTTTCCTCGTACTTGTAAATATTTAAACACAATTATTTGATATTATAACACGTAGTGCTATAATCAATGATACTATTTTTTTTAAGGAGTATAAGAAATCATGGGAATCGTAGTACTAGGAGCAGTTTTTATTGACATTAAGGGCCATTCTACATCTAGCTATATTCCAGCTGGAAGAAATGTTGGTACTGTTGAGGAGGTTCACGGTGGTGTTAGCCGCAACGTAGTTGAGGACATTGCAAATGTTGAGCTCAGACCTAAGTTTGTCAGCCTCGTAGATAATAGTGGAATTGGCACTGGTGTTTTAGATAAACTTAACAATCATAAGGTAGATACAAGATTTGTTCGCCGTACACCTGATGGAATGGGTAAGTGGCTTGCAGTATTTGATAATCATGGTGATGTTGTTGCATCTATTTCAAAAAGACCAGACCTTTCTGTAATCAATGATATCCTTGACGAGCAGGGAGATGAGATTTTTCATGATGCAGACAGTATTGCATTAGAGATAGATATGGAAAAGGACACAATTAAGCGCGTGTTCAAATATGCTGAGAAATACAATCTTAAGGTTTATGCTGCAGTTTCAAATATGAGTATTGCAGTTGAGCGTCGTGATTTCCTTAAGAATGTTGAGTGTTTCGTATGTAATCAGCAGGAAGCTGGCATCCTTTTTATGGATGATTACAGTGAGAAGACTCCTGAGGAGATGCAGGAAATTTTATCTAAGAAAATCCAGGGTGCACAAATCAAAAAGATGATTGTAACTCTTGGTGGACAGGGCGCAGTTTATGCCGATATAGAAGGTAATAGTGGTTTTGTGCCTGCCAGAAAGGTAGACGTTAAGGATACTACTGGTGCGGGAGATTCCTTCTTCGCAGGTGTTACTATCGGTCTTACTTATGGAAAGACTATGGAAGAGGCTTGTGAAATTGGTTCTACACTTGCAGCATCAGTTATTGTTACATCGGACAATGTTTGTCCTAGATTTTTACCAAGCGAATTTGGTATCGAAGTTCCAACAGAACAGTAATATGTTAACTCAGTAACAGAGTGGAGTATTGATATATGAAGCGTTCCTTATTTATTAGAAGGATAATAGCAATTATATATATCGCCTTTGTATTTTGGTTTATTTGGATTGGTTTTTCTTATACAAACCAATCCACTAACGAATATAAGGAAAAGACAGTTTTTATAACTGACTGGACTGATCACGGGGAAGCTATTTCCTTGCCATTTAAAAGAGCAGACAGGCAGCTTGAACTGAAAACCACTCTTGCTGATGTATATGATGACGAAATACTTGTCCTGAAAGTTTATTATGATACATTTCAGGTATATATTGATGATAAGTTAATTCTAGAATCAAATGACAGTACTTTTTTTGGACATAGAACTTTTGTTGGAAACAAAGAGATTTGGGTTCCTATGGATGAAAGCTATTCTTATAAAGACATAGTAGTAAATGTTAAGGTTCAGCGTGCATTATACAGATCCATGTTTAGTAATGCTTTCATTTCAACAAGGTCAGTTTATGCCTTTAATTTAATTAGAATTAATATTGTTGCTATAATCTTTTTTGTAATTCTAACGGTAACTGGTATTTTGGAAATCGCAATTGCTGGATATTTTATAATCCGCAAGGTTGGTCTTATTAGAAAGTTTAGCTTTCATGCATTGTTTTATGCTGGATGTTTTTCTATAGTAACAGCACAATGGGTTATTAATGAGACGAGGATTCCGCCTGTAATCTGGGGAAAGAATACAGGTTTTGGAGTTTTGACAATAATTTCGTTCCTATTAATGCCACTTCTGTTCTTTGAGATCACAAGAACTCTGTTTTTGAAGCTTAGAAAAATTGATAATATCGTCGATTCTATCTTGGCGTTAAGTATCATTCTTAGTATTGTGCCAGTTTTAATAGGAGTATACGATTGGGGATATTTGATTTATGCTGCCCATGCACTTGATTTTATTGTTATGTTTTTGGTGGGATATTATTCTTACACTATTTTGAGGGAAGAAAATGAGATTACTCTTAAATCAAGTATTTCTATTGCAAACTTTGGCTTTTTGATTTTGGCAGTTTTTGCTGCAATTAATTACGTTAATAATACATCCACTAATTACATAGTAATATTCCTGTTGGATTTGTTACTGTATATTTTTGTACAGGTTGGATTGATTTATCGTAGAATTGGTTTGAATGTTCAAGAAGAAAAAGAGTTTGTACAGGCAAAGGTTTATGCATTTACTGATGAGCTTACAAGCCTTGGTAATCGTAGAAAATTCTATAATGCAATCAATGAATTTGAAAAGGATGAATTGCCAAAGGATTTAACCTATATTGCAATAGATGTTAATCGTCTAAAGTATTATAACGATACTATGGGGCATGAAGCTGGTGACGAATTATTAGTTGGTACAGCTGAATGCGTCAAAAATGTTTTTCCTGTTGAGGCTACCAATGCCAGCCGATTAGGTGGGGATGAATTTGCTATTTTGTTTGTAGATTCAGAGGATGATGTGAATTCACGTATTGAAAGGCTTGTGGATGCTCTTGAACAATGGCATGGAGAATTTGTTGAGAACATATCTATAGCTTTCGGTGTGGCTTCATTACGCGAGGAAAATATCGATACTATCGATGAAATGGCGCGAGTAGCCGACGAGCGTATGTACATGAACAAAAAGAAATTCTATGAAAAAACTGGTATTGATAGACGATCAGCGAATTGAATTTTTGCCCTATTATGCTAGAATAGGACTTGATAAAAATATGAAGTTGGGCAACGAATAATGTTAGAGAATGAAAACGTAAAATACAGGCAAATGTATTTTGATATGGATGGAACCATCAGACAAGAAACATATATTTTTCATCGTGAGATGACTGCTGCTGAGCAGGAGCAGTACAATACTTTGGTGGCTGATTCCAACCAAATGACTATTTTTGATTATATTAAAGAATGAGACCTTGGACTACCAAGGTCTTTTTTGCATAAGATAATAAAGGAGAATGCCATGAAAATGATTGATAACACATTAAACGAGTTTACAGGACTTCTTGCAGCCAAGACTTCTGTGCCAGGTGGTGGTGGAGCCAGCGCACTTGTTGCCAGCGTGGGAATAGCGCTAGGCAATATGGTAGGACAGTTTACTGTTGGTAAAAAGAAATATATAGAAGTCGAAGAAGACATAAAGGCACTCATGGCAAAATCCGAGGAGCTTCGAGTAAAATTGCTCAATTGTATTGATCAAGATGCTATTGCATTTGAACCATTATCCAAGGCATATTCATTACCAAAGGATGCTCCAAATCGAGATGAGATTATGGAACAATGTCTCAAGGACGCGGCAAAGGTACCTTTTAAGATATTAGAGCTTGCCTGTGAGGCGGTTGATTTACAAAAGGATTTTGCAGATAAGGGTTCTGTAATTATGATAAGCGATGCAGCTACTGGAGTTGCAATGTTGCAGGGAGCAATAAAAGGCGCTGCTATTAATGTTAAGATTAACACTAAATCCATGAAGGATAGAAAATATGCAGATGACCTTGATGCGCAGGTTGAAAAGCTTGTTTGCGAGTACTCTGCAAAAGCTGAATCAATTTACAATGATGTTTTAGGTAGGTTATAGGAGATTAGTTTTTTATGGCAAAATTATTAAAGGGAAAAGATGTTGTTGAGGCATTAAATGCTAAGCTTTCAAAGGAAGTTGAGGAGTTAAAAGCAAAAGGAGTCGAGCCTACTCTTGGAATTCTAAGAGTTGGAGAGCGACCTGATGATTTATCTTATGAACGTGGTGCATTAAAGCGTTGTGAGCAGGTAGGAGTGCAGGTAAAGGTCGTAGCTCTTCCTGAGGATGTATCAGAAAGTGAATTTTTTGATACGCTTGATAAATTAAATAACGATATAACAATACATGGAATCCTTATGTTTAGACCACTTCCAAAGCATATTGATGGAGAGAGAGCTAGAAAGCTTCTGACCGCAGACAAGGATGTAGATGGCTGTACAGATTTATCGTTAGCTGGTGTTTTCACAAACACAGAGCTTGGTTTTGCACCTTGCACAGCTGAGGCAGCTATGGAGATTCTTAAGTATTACAATGTTTCTCTTTCGGGTAAAAAGGCAGCGGTTATTGGACGCTCTCTTGTTATAGGTCGTCCTGTTGCCATGATGCTTATGCATGAAAATGCTACTGTTACAATTTGTCATACTAGAACAGTGGATGTTCCAGCCATTACAAAGGAAGCAGATATTGTGGTAGTTGCATCAGGTCAAATGGAAAGTGTTGGTGCAGATTATCTCAGAGCTGGTCAGACTGTTATAGATGTTGGAATTAGCTGGAATGAAGAAAAGAATAAGCTTTGTGGAGATGTAAAGTTTGATGAGGTTGAGTCTATAGTAGATGCAATCACTCCAGTTCCAGGAGGAGTTGGAGGAGTTACTACCAGCATTCTTGTGAGGCATGTAGTGGAGGCTGCTACCAGAAGTTTTTCTAAAAATTCATAAAAAGTGTGAATTTATATGATAAAAAGCCGATGTTCATATATAATAACTATATGAAAGGTCAGGGAGAATAAAATGAAACTTCAGCAGCTTGAGGCTGGCCAAATTGTTACACTTGAAATATTGATTGGCGGCTCATCCTTCGAATTAAAGACAGAGGTTGTTGGAACCAATGCAGGTACAGGTGCATTGGTAAAACCTTATGTATATAATGGTACTGCAATTGATTTTACTCACGGTTCACCCAAGAGTATGTCATTTTCTTTACACTGCATAGATCCTCATACAGGCGGACGTGTTGTTTGGAAAAATGTAGATGTAAATCTTGTAAATTTCAAGGGCGTAGATTATTACGCCATCGATTCCAGTTCTTTTGGAACCATAGCAACATCCAGCGAAAGAAGGGAAGATGCAAGAGTTATGGTAAAGAAGCCGGGCTCTGCAATGATGGAGGATGGCAGGCGCTTCTCTATTTCTGTGCTTGATGTTAGTGATAAGGGTGTCTCTTTTATTGGAAATGCTAATCGCGTCACTATAGGAGATAAAGTAGAAGTAAATTTTGCTGATACTGCTCACAACACTGATTTTAGCTTGGGCTTATTAGTTCAGATTGTTAGAGCAGAGGCAGAACATGATGGTATTTTTTATGCAGGAAAGGTTTTAGAAAGAGATACTAAACTTCTTGCGTATTTATGTTTTAAGGGTATGGATCGTAAAGCAAGCAACCAAGTCTAATTAAAAGGAAAAGTTGATGGCAGACGACAAATTAAAACAAGAACTCTTATATATGGCAAGCCTGGCTTCCAAGTATGATTTTTCAAAAATGGAAGTTGTAGAGGGGATTCTGAGACTAGAAAATGAAAGAAAAATTCTAGACTCTGTTTTTGGTCGTCGTTTTAAGAGCAGAATCTTTGATATAGCGGCAGGTGTGTCAGTGGATGACGCCTGCGTTATGTGTGGTCAGCCGGCTGAGAATCATGTAATTTGCAAACATTGCATGAGTACAGTGCTAGATAGTGATTATGCTAAAAATAAAATCAAGACTAAACAAAGACGATTCAAATTACCAAGTGTTAATATCCAGCCAGTAGTTGAAAGAATTAAGGGATTAATAAGCAAAATCCATTTACCTAAAATAGAATTTTCTGCCAGAGAAAAAAATACAGAAGAAATAAAAGAAAATGTAAGTGGATTTAGTTTTATAAAAATCTTTAAATATATAGCACTTGTCTGTTTAACTTTGATTTTGTTTGTTCAGATTTGGCTGTTATATTTGTGGTCCTCTATTCCAACTTACAATCCAGTTGTTGAGGCTGTTGTATCTGCAAAAGAGGCAACTCCTGTCACCAGTGCAGAAGAGGCCATGGCTCAACTTGCTATTGATTTTCCTGAAGAAAAGGGCTATACCATTACCTATAGTCGCGAGGATTCTGATTATGTAGGTCGTTTTCTTCTTGAAAAAGGCGATTGCTGTCAGGAAATAGAAGAGCAGCTTACAGATGAAGAAAGATATGACTATTTCTTCACCGAACCAGTATATATTTTTTATATTTCTAATGTAGATGAGCTTTCTGCAAGAATAGGCATGGCTGAGGTAAATCAGGCAGGCGCAATCCTTGTAATGGGCTCGTTTAACGATGGTAGAAGGACAGATTGTTACTATAAATATAGGTAATAATATAAGCAGACAGCTTGAACAAAATGGTCATTTGACCGTCACATCATCGACATATTTCTCTGATACAATCCTAAAAGCTTCAGGGGAAGTGAGATATATTTTATTGAGGTTTTTTATGAGATTGAAGCCAGAGGAAGAAGCAAGATTGAATTCTATTCTTGCGCCAATAAGAAGTGATGAAAAAGTGCAGGATATGAAAAAGTATGTCCAGCATGGAAGGATTTCCACTTTTGATCATGTGGAAAGCGTTACAAGACTTAGCTATTGGATTAACAATAGATTTCATTTAGGAAGTGACGAAAAGGTTCTTTCGGTAGGAGCATTTTTGCACGACTTTTATTTATATGATTGGCATGAGACTGATGATGGTCATGGCCTTCATGGGTTTTCTCATTCTGATACAGCAAAGGAAAATGCGAAGAGACGTTTTGGTATAAACATTCATACTCAAAATGTTATTGAAAGTCATATGTGGCCACTAACTATCACAAAGATTCCTAGATGTCGTGAGGCATGGATTGTTTGTTTGGCGGATAAATGCATTTCCACAAAGGAAACTATCCTCTGCCGCTAGATATTGTAATAGTGTTAAAAAAATAACTAAATCTACACAGTTTGGAGCAGTGTAAACTATTGCATTGCTCCTTTTTTAATGCTATAACTGTATTATGAGAAATAGGACAGTTTAAGATGCTAATCTAAATAACGAGAAGGAAGGATAATCTATGAAAAAGAAAATTGTAATCTTTGTTCTAGTGGCTGCAGTCATAGCTGGAGCTGGTTTTGGTGTATACAAGTCAGGTCTGCTAAATAGAGGAAGCGCAGCTGGTGGAGATTCTTCAGCAGAAATCTATGTAATGTCTTTGTCCAGTATCATGGGCACAAGTAGTTCCTATTCATCGAATGTATTTATGGGTGTTGTTGAAGGACAGGAGTCCACATCGATTACAAAAAGCTCAGACCGCGAGGTTGATCAGATTTTTGTATCAGAAGGGGATTCTGTATCTGTAGGTACACCTTTATTTTCATATAAAACAGATTCTTTTGTTGCGGATAACACCCAGCAGCAATTTACTATCGAAGGCTATAATCTTCAGATAGCTGATGATGTCAGAGCTATTGAGAAAAAGCAAAAGGAATTAGAAAAAATCAAAGGCCAGACAGATGAAGATAAGGAGAAGAGAGAAAATCTCAATAATGAGATTACAGATC
>JAFYYE010000207.1 GCA_017557715.1 Pseudobutyrivibrio sp. | reverse complement strand
GTATCAGTTGGTTAGCCAGAACAGGTAACGCTGAGGAACATGGTACAACACACAAAATACCGGCAGAAGTATTCGCCTGCGAGAAAGAATACTTGATACCGGTATCAGAATACAGTTTTGAAACTGCGCCAAACGAAAGTATATCCTACCAGGTTCGAAAAGACAATATCGTACTCTACAAAGGAAATCGTTACAGAGTTCCTTTAGGCACATATACACCTGGTAAAAAGGTGTTAATGATCGTTGATGACGATGATATCGTATCAATCACAGATGCCGTGACAATGGATGTGTATGCACGGTACCCTGTTTGCCATGATAAAGGCCAACTTATAGGACAAAGACATGACCGTTCTGATAGCAATACATCTTTAAAAGAAGTGGAGGACGCTCTCAATGAATTATTCAATCAGGATGAGCTTGTAGGGCCATTTCTTGAACATCTGCATCAAGAGAAATCAAGGTATTACAGAGACCAGCTTCATGTAATAAAAAAGCTCTTCGAAGAATGGAATGCCGATGCAGTTATAAAAGGATTGCATTACTGTAGCGAACGTGAGCTTTATTCAGCTGGTGAGTTAAAATCAAGCATCATTTATCTGAGCCAGGAAGATATTTCTGCTCATAAAACTAAATATCCTGAAGCCAGACTTCCTGACAAATATCAGAATACTGGACCTGAGGTTAGAAATCTTAGAGAGTATGAAGATGCAATGGATAAGGAGGTAAATGCTAATGGATAAACAGTTTGATGTTCAGATGATAAAAGCCAACGCAACAACACTTGGCTTGATACAAACAAGAAACACACTAGAACAACAGATTCATGACGCCGAGGAGACAGAGAAAAGTTATGCAACTTTTCTTAATGATGTTTTTAGCACAGAAATAAAATACAGACAGGATAAAGCTAAAGAGAAAAGGATAAAGGAAGCTGGATTCCCTTACCTGAAGTATCTTAGCGACTTTGATCTTAGTTTTTGTAAATCAGTAACCAAAAAGCAGTTTAATCAACTAGCTGAACTTACCTGGGTTGAAGGGGTGTACAATCTAATACTTTCAGGTCCTCCAGGTGTAGGAAAGACACATCTTGCTATAGCTCTTGCCTATCATGCATGTGAACGTGGTTATAAAGCCAGCTACACTACCATGCAGAGCCTAATGCAATGTTTAAGAACTGTTGAGATAGACAGACGTAGCAGGGTAAAAATTAACAGAATAAAGAAATCTCATCTGCTTGTAATTGATGAAGTGGGCTACCTGCCAATATCAGCAATGGAAGGAAATTTATTCTTTCAATTGATATCAGAGCTCCAGGAACAGACCTCAATCATTATTACAACAAACAAAGGCTTTGAGGAATGGGCTGAATTTCTTGATGATCCAGCTCTTGCTACTGCCATCCTTGATAGACTTTCTTATCAATGCGACAGAATAAAGATGTCAGGAAAAAGCTATAGACTTGAGAATCGCAAATCTTTTTTGAAGGAGGAAAGCTAAGATGAGATTTAAAGAAAATGTTATTCCAGAGATCCAAGAACTTCTCAGCTTGGAGCTTCATAGATATAAACGTGAAATACCAGATATGACCAATGATGAGTGGAATCAGCTGTATGAATGGGTATCCTCAGGCAATAGCCCCTACACAAACGGAGATGGTGTATATGGCGATGATGGATGGCCAATGGATTTCGTAAATACTTTAAGAGCCTGGGAGGCTGAACGAGAATGGCTCGATAGTCTCAGTGAGGAAGAAATCCATCAATTGATGATTTAAAACAAAATACCCACGGAGCAATTCCGTGGGTGCTATGAAAAAGTGGCGGATTTTAACTGCCAAAAACTGCTGGTTCTTAACTGCCAAAAAACGGCGGAAATAAACTGCCAAAATTTGCTGGTTTTTGATTGCCGTTTACAACATATCTACAGCCTGCTTCTTTGACATATATAAAGATCTTTCTTCATCAGATAAAGCTGCCATGAAAGGCTCTTTCCAAGACTCACGCATTTCGTGGAGATCTTCCAAATTCTATTTTTTATTCGCCAATATATAC
>JAFYYE010000206.1 GCA_017557715.1 Pseudobutyrivibrio sp. | reverse complement strand
TACCATGGATTCAATGGTTGGATATAAGAATGATAAGTATATGGATTTTGGGAGAATAGCAGCAAAGCTTGATGATATAGTGAATTTTATTCCGTCACGAGTTAGCGCTATCTTAATGATTATAAGTTGCTTGTTCCTTGGTAAAAAATATAGTTTTAAAAATGCTGTGAAGATTTTTAAGAGAGACAGATTTAATCATGCAAGTCCAAACTCAGCCCAGACAGAAAGTGTGTGCGCTGGAGCTTTGGGCTTACAGTTAGCTGGTCCAGCCAGCTACTTCGGAAAAGTAGTAGACAAAAAATACATAGGAGACCCAATTCGTAATTGCGAACTAGAAGACATCAAACGTTCCAACACGTTGATGTTTTCGGCCAGCGTAATCTGCGAACTAATATGTTTGGTTATTTTATTTGGGTTATATATTATTTTTAGACAGATTGCGTAGGAGTGAGATATTATGCACGGTGGAGACATTTATAGAAATAGCATTAAGTTGGATTATTCAGTGAACATTAATCCTATGGGTATGCCAAGTGAGGTCCAGTGGGTTCTTACAGAGGCAGCCCTTCATGCTAATAAATATCCTGATATTTTACATGAAAGATTAATAGAAGCTACAGCTGGTATTTTTAGAGTGCCAAAAGAAAATATAGTTTATGGAAACGGTGCTTCTGAAATTATTATGGCAATTGCCCATGCTATTGCACCTAAAAAGGCACTATTTATAGCACCATCTTTTTCAGGTTACGAGACCTGTGTGAAGGGAGCTTGCAGTGATTGTAAGATTTCTTACTATAATCTTTTAGAAGAAAATGATTTTGAAATTCATCATGATATTGTTGAATGTATTCAGGTGGCAAGACCAGATGTTATGTTCATTACTAATCCTAATAATCCTAATGGAAGACTAATTGAACAGGATATTTTAGAGGATATTATAAAAATATGTAATGAAATTGGCACCACTCTTGTTGTGGATGAATGCTTTTTGCCATTGTCTGGAAATGAAAGAGAACATTCTTTGGCTTACAATATTACAGATTATAAATCGTTAATCGTTCTTCGCGCTTACACTAAGACCTTTGCTATCCCAGGTGTTCGTATTGGTTATGGAATTTGTTCTGAAAAAAATATTGCTGATTCCCTAAAATCACATCTTCCAGAATGGAATCTATCAATGTTTGCGCAAATGGCAGGTGTTGAATGCCTAAAGCATCAGGAGTATTTGGCTGATTCAGTAAAACTGGTGGAGTCAGAGCGTAATTATCTAATCAATGGGCTTAAGAGACTGGGTCTGAAGGTTTATACATCCAGTGCGAATTATATTTTATTTAAATGTGATAATATTGAATTGCATAAAATGCTTTTACAACGTAATATATTAATAAGAGATTGTTCTGATTACAATGGATTGGAAGCAGGATATTATAGAATAGCTGTTAAAAATCATCAGGACAATGAAAATTTATTACTAGCAATTGAGGATGTATTGCTTAATCGAAAAGGAGAGTAATTATGAAGCTGGGAATAGCGGGTAGCGGTGTTATTGTTCAGGAGGTTTTATCATTTATTGATGAGATAGGATTTGAAGAAATCTATATTTGCGGCAGAAAACAGAGCGAAGCTAAGTTAAACGAATTGGCTAAGAAGTATCATTTAAAAGGTATTTATACAGATTATGATGAATTGCTGGCTTCAGATGTAGATGTAATATATATTGGCGTATTAAATGATATGCATTTTGATTATTCAAAACGTGCTATTGAGGCAGGAAAGCACGTTATTTGCGAGAAGCCTATTACTATTCATTTATCTGAATTAGAGGAGCT
Source organism: Pseudobutyrivibrio sp. (assembly GCA_017557715.1). Taxonomy (GTDB): domain Bacteria; phylum Bacillota; class Clostridia; order Lachnospirales; family Lachnospiraceae; genus Pseudobutyrivibrio. The sequence continues at coordinate 1,847 of JAFYYE010000206.1, read as the reverse complement.
TGATCAATTATCGAAAGATAAAGGAGTTATGCTTTTTGAGGCTATGAGTATATATCACATGCCAGCATACAAACAGCTTCAGCAGGATGTTAAGCTTGTTGGAGAACTTAAGCTTTGTAATTTTAATTATAGTCAGATGTCTAGCAGATATAAGGTATTTCATCAGGGGGTTGCCACACCAGCTGTGTTTGATCCAGCCCATGTTGGTGGAGCCCTTAGAGATTTAAATGTGTATAATCTTTCTGCAATGGTAGGTTTGTTTGGTATGCCAAAGTCAGCCACATATAGTCCTAATATTGAAAAGGGCGTGGATACTAGTGGAGTCCTTCTTGCGGATTATGGAAGCTTTAAATGTATTTGCGCAGCCACAAAGGATTGTAATGCTCCTGGACCATCTACTATTCAGGGTGTAGATGCTACAATATGTATTTATCCTCATGTAAATGGAATGACTGAGTATGATGTGCTTTTTAATGATGCGGATACTGAGACAAAAGAAGTAGATTTATCAGATGGCAGCCACAGATTGTTCTTTGAATTTATGGAATTTAAAAGAGCAATAGAGACTAATGATTTAAGTCTGCAAAAGCAGATTATGGAATATAGTAAAGCTGTGGCTGGCATAATTGATATGGTTTGTAATTAATAATTTGATATATATTTTCTCATAGTATTCATAACAAGCTTCTTGTTGCCACTCCATAGGGGTGCAATAAGGAGCTTTTTTGGTCCATCTCCAGTAAGGCGGTGAATAACTGTTTCTTTTGGTAATTTTGCAAGGCATTTGCAAACAAGCTCGCAATATTCATCCAGTTCGTATATACGAAATGGATTTGTTTTGTACATTTCAGCCAGCTTGGTTCCTTCAAGGACGTGCAACAACTGAAGCTTGATTCCAAATAAAGCAGGCTTCAGATTAGCTAAATAATCTATCGTTTCTAATATATCTGAATTATCTTCACCGGGTAATCCAATAATTACATGTACTACAACTTTTAATCCAGCGGCAGTCAGTCGTTTATAAGCATCTTCGAATACAGCTAATTCGTACCCACGATTAATAAGCTTTGCAGTATTCTCATGAATAGTCTGCAAACCAAGTTCAACCCATACTTCTTTAGTAGCATTTAATTCAGCAAGAAAATGAATCATTTCATCAGTAAGGCAATCTGGTCGGGTTCCTATAGAAAGCCCAACAATTTCGGGGTACTTAAGAACCTTTGAAAATAAATCCATCAAACGCTTTTGATCGCCGTAGGTATTTGTAAACGACTGGAAATATGCAATATATTTTCGTTCTGATTCGGGAATTTTTGAAGGGATTTTGGCATCAACACGTTTTCTTGCTTCAATAATCTGTTTATCTAAATCTGAAAAAGGCGCAGCAAAATCACCTGAGCCACCCTCAGAACAGAATATGCATCCACCAGTACTGATAGTGCCATCTCTATTAGGACATGTGCATCCACTGGTGAGAGAGAGCTTATAAACTTTTGTACCATATTTTGTTTTTAAATAATCCGATAAACTTAAATAATTCATGAGTCAATTTTAAAACCTTGCAATCTTATCTTCAAGACTACCTTTTCCATTATAAATCTTATATCATAATACATATGAGCGATAGATTAATTTTTCACATTGATGTTAATAGTGCATTTGTGTCCTGGTCGGCAGTGGAGCAGCTTCAAAATGGTGGTCCAGATTTGAGAAAAATACCGTCCATCGTTGGAGGTGACCCCAATTCCAGAACGGGGATAGTGGCAGCAAAATCAATTCCTGCAAAAAAGTACGGGATTAACACAGGAGAGCCTGTAAGCATGGCGCTGAGAAAGTGTCCGAATCTT
>JAFYYE010000001.1 GCA_017557715.1 Pseudobutyrivibrio sp. | reverse complement strand
TCATCAACCAGAAGTATGGTGAGGGCACATGCGAGCTTGAGGTAAAAGACCAGTATCAGAACATGCTTGAGATGATCAAGCCACACATGTTCCTGATTGATTACGCTTTCGACGCATTAAAGGATGCGGGAGAGAATCCAAAGGCTGTAGCAATCCGCGGTGGCACAGATGGTGCTCGCCTTTCATTCATGGGATTGCCTTGTCCAAACCTTGGCACAGGTGGCTACAACTTCCATGGTCCAATGGAGCATATTACAGCAGAGGGAATGGACACTGTGGTTCGCGTACTTCATGGCATCGTAAAAAGATTTGCTGAGTAAATCATTTAGGGGGATTATATGTCATCAGAAAGAAGAAAAGAACTTTTAATAGATATTCTTATGGATGCTTTATCTGGCTTGTGCATAGGTATTGCATTGTATAATTTTGCTGCAGATGCTAAGTTTCCACTGACAGGCCTCACTGGTATTGCCATGATTTTCTATCAGTACTGGGGCTGGAAAATCGGTATTGCTACCATCATCATGAACATTCCACTTATTATTTGGGCCTATAAGGTTTTGGGAAAGAAGTTTTTGCTGAAGTCCTTCAAGACCATGGCCATTGGTACTGTAATGATGGATTATGTGGCACCACTTATCCCTAAGGTGGCAGTGGATAATCTGTTGCTTAATGCGCTGGTAGTTGGTGTGTTCACAGGCCTTGGATATGCACTTGTTTATATGCGCAATTCATCAACTGGTGGAGCAGATTTCATCATGATGATTATCAAGGCAAAGCATCCTCATATGTCCCTTGGAAGAATTTTTTTCATTGTGGATGTAGTAATTATTGTTATCGATACCGTGGCATACGCACATTCATTTGAGGCTCTGTGCTATGGTTTTGTTATAAGCTATGTTGGCTCACTTGTGGTAGATAAGGTCATGATTTCTGCTGATGCAGGTATGATGTGTATGATTGTCACCAACAAGGCTGAGGCCATTGCAGATGCTATCGATAAGGCTGTGGAGCGTGGTACCACAATTTTCACCGCAAAGGGCGGTTATAAGGGCGATGAGAGACAGGTGCTTATGTGTGCATGCTCAGATAAGCAGATGTATCAGGTTAATCGTGTTGCAAAAAAGATTGATGTTGATGCATTCATCGTTATAATGGAATCTAAGGCCGTGTATGGCGAGGGATTCAAGAGGTTTAAAGGTTAATAAGGAGTATTTATGTCAGAGAAAATTTGCGTTCTTGGTGTAGCAGGCGGTTCTGCTTCAGGCAAGACTACAATCATCAACAAGTTACAGGATTATTTTGGAGAGGATATTGCAGTTATCAGCCACGATTCATACTACAAGGCTCATCCAGAGATGTCCTTCGAAGAGCGTAGCCAGTTGAACTATGACCATCCAGATTCATTCGAATCAGATAGAATGGCTGAGGATGTTAGAAAGCTTATTAAGGGCTATGCCATTGATATGCCAGTTTACGATTATGTTAATCACAATCGTTCTGATGAGACAGTTCGCATTGAGCCAAAGACAGTTATCGTGATGGAAGGTATTCTTATCCTTGAGAATAAAGAGCTTCGCGATTTGATGGATATAAAGATTTTCGTAGATACAGATGCTGACGAGCGTCTTATGCGTAGAATCCAGCGTGATATGATTGAGCGTGGACGTAGCATCGAATCTATCATCGAGCAGTATTCAAAAACTGTTAAGCCTATGCATGAAGAGTTCGTTGAGCCATCTAAGAAGCACGCTGATATTATCATCCCTCGTGGTGGCGAGAATGCAGCTGGTCTCGAAATGCTCATCACATACATGAACAAGAAGTTACACGAAATTTAATCGTAGAGGTTATATACTCAAAGAGTTTGTATAATCCGTTATATACGCCACAGTGTATTTTGGCTACTATGCCCAAAATGTGCTGTGGTGTCTTTTTTTGCTTTTATTTTGGAATATGTCTATGCTAAAATTGAATAGCAAGAATTGATAATTTTTTATCAATTAGCATGAGTAATACAATTAAAGGGAGAAATAATTAAAAATGGGAAATAAGCCTATAGTGTTGGCTGTTGCTGGTAAAGGCGGAGTTGGTAAGACTTCACTTGCATCGGTGATGGTCAAGTTGTTGGTGGAAGCTTATCCAGACAAGAGGATTTTAGCAATCGATGCGGACCCTGCTGTTGGTCTATCTACAGCACTTGGAGTGGAGCCAGAGCTTACTCTTGATGATATCAGGAAGGAAGCTGTGGAGGCTGCTGAGAATGGGGATGCCAAGGCCACAGTAGAAGTACTTGGTGAGGCAAGATATCGTATTTTCGATGCTATGGTCGAGATGGATGGCTTCTCTTTTATTGCAATCGGAAGACCAGAGGCTGCTGGCTGCTATTGCAAGATTAACACATATCTTAAAGAGGTCATCGCACAGGTGGCCGACAATTTCGATTACATCGTTATAGACGGCGAGGCTGGAATTGAGCAGATTAATCGCCGTGTCATGGAAAAGGTTACACACCTTGTTCTTATTACAGATTCTAGTAAGAAGGGCTGTGGAGTAGTTAAGACAATCAAAGAAGTGGCAGACGACCTTGTGATGTACGATAAGATTGGAGTAGTTGTAAATCGCGTACCATCTGAGGATGTCTTGCAGTACATGGATTTGGGTGACATTCCACTTTTAGGCTGGATTCCTGCCGACGCCAATCTTACAGAACGCGATCTCAAAGGAGAATCCGTATTCTACATTCCAAATGAAGCACCAATTGTAGAGGGCTTGCGTAGCTCCCTTAAGAAGATGGGTGTTTTATAATAAATAATTTTAAGAGCTAGGCGAAAGCGTGTCTCTGGAATTAATATAGATAGCTTGAAGCCAGCGGACTAGGGAGAATTAAATATATGAAGGACTTAAAGCATCTTTATTACTTTGAGAATCTTCTAATGGATGCAGACAATGAGCTAGTTAGACAGGCCCAGGCTGAGGGCCGCATCTGCGTTGGTTCAGTTTGTTATCAGGTTCCAGAAGTATTGATGAATCTTGGTAATGCTTTTACCGTGAGACTTCGTGCGCCAAGAACAGGTTCTATGGAAATGGGAACCTACTACTTGACCAGTTTCCTTTGCGAGTACTCACGCGCATTGCTTGAGCGTGCCATCGAGGGAGGCTATCAGTTTTTAGATTGCCTTATGGCACCAGATGGATGCACCATGATCAACCGTTGTGTTGAAAACATGGAGCTTTTAAAAATGAATGAAAAGGAACACTTCTTCTACAAGTATCTTGAGGTTCCTATGAAGGCTGATGATAATGGTTTAAATCTTTACGTCGGTCAGTGCAAAGAAAAGATTTTAGAGCCTTTGCATGAGAAATTTGGTATTGATATTAGTGATGAGGCTCTTAGAAAAGCGGTGGAGGACCATAACAAAATCTGCCGTATTATCACAGAGCTTGGAAACTTCCGTAAGGAAGAGAAGCCACGTATCACTGGCTACGAATTCCACATCATCACAATGTGTACTTATGTGTGTCCACAGGATTTACTTCTTGAAAAGCTTGAGGAGACACTTGAAGAAGTTAAGAATCGTCAGCCTGATGAAAAGTGGCCATACAGAGCACGAGTTGCTGTGGTTGGTTCAGAGATTGATGATATCGATATGATTAAGCTTGTTGAGGAATCAGGGGCTTATGTCTGTGCAGACAGATTCTGCTTTGGTTCTTTGCCAGGTCGTGAGGAAATTATCCTTAATGACGAGGAGGATGTTCTCACACAGATTTGCCGTCATTATATGATGACTTGCATGTGCCCACGTCACATGGATACTCCAAAGATGAATCGCAGACGTGAGTATGTGGATGAGATTGCCAGGGAGTATAAAGCAGATGGAATCATCTACGAGCAGATGAAATTCTGTGATCCATGGGCATACGAGAGAATGGTAGGAAGCCATGTTTTGCGCGACGAATATGGTTATCCAGTTCTTACAATTGACCGTCCTTATGCAGTTGGAAATTCCGGACAGCTTCGTACCCGTGTACAGGCCTTCGTGGAGAGTATCGAGATTAAGAAAATCCAAGGGGGTAAGAAGTAATGGGAAAAGCAGTCGGTAGTTCACAGCTTGGAAAGCTTTATAGCGGAGATAAAAAGGTTTTCAAGCATCGTGAGTGGAGAGGAATAAAAGATACCTGGTACGATTACACCAGATGGCTTGGCATTATTGCAATGCTTGGTAAGTTCATGCTTCATCCAAAGAACGTAAAAGGATTTTTCAGATATCGTTGGATGATTAATTATCTGGCTGTACCAATGATGATTGATAAGCATTCAATGGGTCTTCGAGGACCACAGCTTCGCATCTGCCGTGAGGAATACGATTTGGTTGCCTCAGACGTTGCAAAGCTTCTTACAAAGATTTTCTCAATGGACCAGAATCTTGGTGCAAAGCCTGAGAAATCAAAGCATGTAGTCCTTATGGATGAAAATGAGATGACCAACATCATGTGTGGGTTCCCAAATCTTGAAGGACTTAGCTGGGAGACAGCAAGCTGCTATGTATGTGTATTGCTACAGGGAGATGCAATGACACATTACCTAGACGTTGTTCAGGAATGCGGTATGCCTGGAGATGTTTGCCCAATGCCAGCTTCAGAGGCAGGTATTTGTATCGATGGCGATATGCCAGTTTTTGGTAAGTGCGCTGTCCAGTGTAACACTACATGCGACGGTTCACTTATGGGAAATGGTGTTATTTCAAGAGCTCTAGAGCGTAATGGAATTCCAGTTCATCAGCTTGCTACACCACTTCGTCACACTGAGCCAGGTGTTCAGGAGTACGCAGCTCAGGAAGTAAGAAATGCTATCAAGTTTATCGAAGAGCAGACAGGAGAGAAGTTCGACTGGGATTACTACTTCGAGTGTGCAAAGAGAATCAACATCGGCGCAAGAGAGTGTTCAGAGTGGCTTGAGCTTTCTAAGACAGATTATCCACAGGTAATTGGAAATAACATTCTTCTTTACCGTGAGACAGAATACATGGCAATCGCTGGTAAGGTTCCAGCCTTCGCCACACTTGATCAGAAGATTACAAAGATGGCCACAGAGGCTTATAAGAACAAGACAATGCTTGCAAAAGAGTATCGTCATCGTGCAGTTATCTGGGGCGTTCAGTCACAGTTCTATACTGATTTCGTAGCATGGCTTTTGAACTGTTGGGGAATTCTTCCATTGTTCGATATGCTTACAATGGTTTCACTTGACCCTATTTCAGAGGATGACAAGGAGCAGGCATATTACGACATGGCTCACCAGTACGAAAACATGATTATGAGAAATCGTACACACGGTGGTTACGAAGTTCTTCTTGATGATCTTTGGAGATATTGCGAGGAGTTCCGCGCAGATATGGTTATCCTTTGGGAGCATATTGCATGCAAGGCTCTCGATGGAATGCATGGTATGTTTGAGCAGCAGGCTCGCGAACATGGCATCAAGCTCGTATGGGTAAATCACGACCTCTACGACCCACGCGTCATCCCACGTAAGAACCTTCGTCAAGATGTCAACCGTTACATGCGTAGTGTCCTTCGTGAGGAGCCTCTCGACCCATCGATCGAGGACTACGATGATACTAACTTGTGGTAAATACTTTTGTTTATTAATTTGAGGAGCACTAATTCAGACTATATGTCTTGTAAATGAACCCTTGATGAGCCATCCCTACTTAGATGGTGCGTAAGCAGCATCTTACGTAGGGCAATGAGCGAATAAGAGCGAAAGCGTGGTGAATTGCAAGATATATAGGCTGAATTGAAGTGCGGACTAGGAGAATAGAAAGATGAAATATTTCGGTGGTTGTGATTCAGGATCTACATATACAAAGTGTGTAATCATTGATGAAACAGGAAAGATGGTTGCAGACGTCACCTTAAAGAGCCGTATCAACGCGGTGCTTTCATGTCAGGATGCCCTTGACCAGGCTGTGGCTCAGGTTCCAGACTTGAACTCAGCTCAGGATTTAGCATACCTGGTAGGTACAGGCTATGGCCGTAACAAGGTCCCATTTGCAGATGAAAACATTTCAGAGATTAGCTGCCACGCTATGGGCGTTCATGTAGCAGACCCAAGCGTAAAGGCAATTATTGATATTGGTGGACAGGATGTAAAGGGTATTGCAGTTGACACTGATGGTACAGTTTTAAACTTTGCAATGAATGATAAGTGTGCTGCTGGTACAGGCCGATTCTTCGAGGCAATGGCAAGAGCCTTCGAGATGGATTTGGATGAGTTCTCAAGCCTTTCACTTAAGGCAAAGAATGTCATTCCAATCACAGCACAGTGTACAGTATTCGCAGAGTCTGAGGTTATCTCACTTGTAGGTGAGGGCAAGCCAATGGATGAAATTGCGGCAGGTATCGAGCTTTCAGTTGCTAAGCGTTGCTTCGTAATGTCAAAGAAGGCTGGTGCAGTTGACCACATTACACTTACTGGTGGATGCGCAAAGAATGCAGGTCTTAAGGCTGCCATCGAGCAGGTACTTAAGCTCAAGGTCATCGACCTTCCAATCGACCCACAGCTTATGGGTGCTCTTGGTGCTGCAGAATTCGCAAGACAGAAAGGAAATAGATAATGTTAAAAGTATTATTAATCATCGCAATCGTATTTGTGTGCTTGTTTGTACTTTCATTTATTGTGTATTTCTTCAATCTCGATATGAAGCTTACCAGCGCTATTCAGCCTTTACTTGCTAAGCACTATGACAAGATTAAGAGAAATAGAAAGATTTAATAAATGAAGCTATATGATGAAAGTATTAAGGATTTGTTAGCTGGAATTGATATGACCTCAGCTAAGAAGCTTAATATCGTAAATGCGAATTGGGAAGATGTGGGAGACCACAATCTTATTCTTCGTGCAGATATGGCTTATGAGCTGGGCGGTGGCACCTGTGCAGCAGTCAGCGGTATGGGAGTCACAGCAAGCAAAGAGCTTGTTCCAGAGGATGAGGTTTATCTGTTGGGACCAGATTTAAAGGATATCAAAGCTGATCAACCTTATGCCAGAATTGCAATCGTGCGAGTGGCAGAGGATAGCCTTGGTGATGGTAATGCACTTTATAATGCAATTAGAAAAATAGAGTATGTGAGATATCACATCAATCCACAAGGGTACATGACTCGAATCTCTGCATCAAACGGCAGAGAGCCGGTACGAGTTAGCGCCGAGGCTATAAATAATGGTCTTGGCTTTGCCCAGGTAGGTAAGCTCTTCTTGGATACCTACCATGAAAACAAAAATATTGAAGCTGTAAAGCTCATATTTATAACTGACCCAGACTTCGACTACAAGGCGCTGTCTGAGCAGTCAAAGCATCTTGAAGATATCACTGGCACCATAGATCATATCTTCAAGAACGTAATGATGGATTGTGGTTCTTGCTCACTTCAGAAAATTTGTGATGAAGTTGAGGGACTACGTGATTTACATTTTTCAGTTCATTAATAAGCTGGTAGGTAACAAGCTATTAGGTTTCTGAAAGAGGCATTCTTAGCCGAGAGAAGAAACACTAATGCTTGTTACTGTAACCAGCGAGTAATAAAAGAAAGGGAGTATTAGGAAATGCCAGAAATGAGTAAAGCAATTATCCCACCACACATGGGGGATAAGGAACCAAGCAAAAAGATTATTGCACTTGGTAGAAAAATTACAGATGTTATGCCACACAAGATGTTTGGCATAAAGGTTGAGGATCCAGAGTACTGGGGTCTTGCAGAAATCGTAACAGAGGAGATGGCAGAGGTTGGCCTTACTATGAAGGTTCGTCATCACTATACATTTGAGGATCTCTGCAAAATGAATCCTGAGAAGGCAAAGGATAAAGATGCTTTCCAGAAGTTAATTGATGATATGTGCTATATCGGACTTTTAGAGTACGACTATGGCAATCACTACGATCACAACGGACGTACAGCTCCGCAGTCAGAGAGAAGATACACACTTCCTATCTTCGTTCCAGGTTCTGCAGAGCTTTTCAACATGGAAGAGTCAGTTCCAGGTGAGCGTTCAAACAATAGATTAAAGCAGCATCCAGCTGTTGCATCATTCTTCGAGAGAATGACATTTATGCCACTTGACGGTCTTACACATCTTATCCCACCAGGAGGTGCTGGTGTAGGTATGCACGTTATTCCTGTAGAGAAGGCTATCGAGTTCGAAAATGAGAAGCTTGACCTCGAGCAGATTTCATACTGGCTCAAGAAATACGAAGGACACATCGGTGTAGGCCAGTGTTCATGCCGTGTATCACGTGCCTGCCTCGAGGAAGGTTGCGGTGATGACGAGATGAACTGGTGTATCGGTCTTGGTGATTTCGCAGATTACTGCCGTGAGACTGGTAAGGGTCACGATATCACATACGAAGAGGCTATGCGCATCGTTGAGCGTGCTGAGACACTCGGTTACGTTCACCAGATTACAAACATCGATGGCGAGAACAAGATCTTTGGTCTTTGCAACTGTAATGTAAATATTTGTAACGCCCTTCGTACATCACAGCTTTTCAACACTCCTAATATGTCACGTTCAGCTTACACAGCTCACGTAGAAGCTGAAAAGTGCGTAGCTTGTGGTAAGTGCGTAGAGTACTGCCCAGCTGGTGCAGTTAAGCTTGGTCAGAAGCTTTGCAAGAAGGACGGCTCACAGGTAGAGTATCCAAAGGTAGTTCTTCCAGACAGAGTTCACTGGGGCAAGGATAAGTATGATGAGAACTATCGCGATAACAACCGTAAGAACTGCTACGAAACAGGTACAGCTCCATGTAAGGTAGCTTGTCCTGCACACGTTTCTGTTCAGGGTTATGTAAATATGGCTAAGGAAGGCAGATATGAGGATGCTCTTGCTCTTATCAAGAAGGACAATCCATTCCCAGCTATCTGCGGCCGTGTATGTAACAAGAGATGTGAGGCTGCTTGTACACGTGGTACTATCGATGCACCAGTTGCTATCGACGATATCAAGAAGTTTATTGCTGAGCGCGATCTTCACGCTGAGACTAGATATATTCCACCAATCGACATCCCTTCAAATCGTTTAACACAGTGGGATGACAAGATTGCAATCATTGGTTCAGGTCCTGCAGGTCTTTCTTGCGCTTACTACCTTGCAACAAAGGGTTACAAGCCAACAGTATTCGAAAAGAACAGCCGTCCAGGTGGTATGCTCACATGGGGTATCCCAACATGGAAGCTTGAGAAGGATGTTGTTGAGGCTGAAATCGATGTTATCCGTCAGCTTGGCGTAGAGATTAAGTGTAACGTTGAAGTAGGTAAGGACATCACTCTTGATGAGCTTCGTGCTCAGGGCTACAAGGCATTCTATGTTGCAATCGGATGCCAGGGCGGAAAGATTCCACCAATCCCAGGCACAGATGCTAAGGAAGGTATCGATATCGCTGTAACATTCCTCCATGCGGCACTTGAGGATCAGAGTCAGAAGATGGAAGGCAATGTAGTTGTTGTCGGTGGTGGTAACGTTGCTATCGACTGCGTACGTACAGCTGCAAGATTTGGTGCTGGCAACCCTCAGATGTTCTGTCTTGAGTCAAGAGATGAGATGCCTGCAAACAACATCGAAATCACAGAGACACTTGAAGAGGATATCGCAATCAACAATGGTTGGGGTCCAAAGGAAATCCTTAAGGATGCTGATGGAAATGTATCTGGTATCGTGTTCAAGAAGTGTACATCTGTTAAGGATGCTGATGGAAAGTTCAATCCACAGTACGATGAGAACGAGACTATGACTGTAGAGTGCAAGCACATCATCTTCGCTATCGGTCAGGGTATCGAGTGGGGCGGACTCCTCGGTGATGGTAAGGAAAAGGTTGAGTTCTGGCATGGAAATTATCCAGTAGCTGATCGCCTTACATATCAGACAGCACAGCCTGATATCTTTGTTGGTGGTGATGTATACTCAGGTCCTAAGTTTGCTATCGATGCTATCGAGGCTGGTAAGTGCGCAGCTGATTCACTTCACAGATTTGTTCAGCCAGGATGCTCTATGACAATTGGTAAAAACCGACGCGACTTTATCGAGCTTGACAAAGACAACATTCTTGTGGAAGAATATGATACAGCAGGACGTAATGAGCCAGCTATTGATACAAGCATTGATATGAAGCATTCATTCAGAGATGCTCACCTTACTCTTACAGAGGAGCAGGTTAAGGCAGAGGCTAGCCGTTGCCTTAAGTGTGGTGCGTCTGTAGTTGATGAGAATAAGTGTATCGGATGTGGTGTCTGCACAACTAAGTGTGCATTTGACGCTATCAAGCTTCACAGAACTCATCCAGAGTGCACACACATGGTTCCATCAGAGGATAAGTTTAAGGAAATCGGTGCATATGCTATCAAGTGTGCGGCTAAGATTGCGTTCTCACGTAAGAGTGATGCTAAAAAGCAGGCTGAGAGGGAACACAAGGAGTATAAGAAAGGTAATAAGTAATGCACGAATTAGGTATTGTATTTCACGTTGCTAAGCAGGTAGAAGAGGTAGCTGAGCAAAATGGCGCTGATCACATCAACGAGGTTGTACTTTCAATCGGAGAAGTATCAACTGTCATCCCAGATTATCTTATTGACTGCTGGGCATGGAATGCAAAGAAATATCCAAGACTTGATGGTAGCAAGCTCGTATGCGAAACTATCAAGGCTGTTACATTCTGCGAGGATTGCAAGCAGGAGTATGAGACAGTTGCCTACGGAAAGACTTGTCCACATTGTGGAAGCGGCAACACATATCTTGTCACAGGAAATGAAGTTATACTTAAAGAAGTTATAGCGGACTAATCAAAGAGCCACGGATTTCCCGTGGCTCTTATTATGTCATCTTGAATATAAATCCATTGCGTACAATCAAATATTATTATATACTTAGAAAAATGATTATGAGGTGCGAAATGAGTATAGTATCAGTTTTTATAGAAGGCTTGCTTAGCTTTTTCTCCCCATGTGTTTTGCCGCTGATTCCCGTGTACATTGGTTATTTGTCAGGTGGTACATTAAAGACTACAGGGGATGGTCAGATGGTTTATGACAGGAAAAAGGTCGTCATTAATACTATTTTCTTCGTCATTGGAATTAGTATGGCATTCTTCGTGCTGGGATTTGGTATTAGTGCTGTTGGACGATTCTTTAGTGGTTATCAGATGATTTTTGCCAGAGCAGGTGGCATTATTATTGTTTTATTTGGCTTGTATCAGCTAGGGTTCCTAGGGACAAATAGAATCCTCAGTGGAGATTACAGACTTCCTGTTCAGTTTGAAAAGATGACAATGTCACCAATCACTGCTATTTTGATGGGCTTTGTAATCAGTTTCGCCTGGACCCCTTGCATCGGTCCTGTGCTTTCATCAGTGCTTATTATGGCAGCTACAGCAGGAACTTCAGCAAATGGATTCGGGCTTATTGCGGTATACACATTGGGATATATTATTCCATTTATTTTAGTAGGATTCTTTACTAACACATTGCTTAATTTCTTCTCAAAGCATAAGGGTGTTGTAAAGTACACTGTAAAAATCGGTGGTGTCATACTTATCGTAATGGGCCTTATGATGTTCACAGGAAAGATGAATAGCATCACTAGTTATCTATCTTCTGTATCAGGAAGCAATGTTGCCTCCGAAGCTACTGTGGAGGAAAAATCTGACGTAGTGGAAATCCCAGATGAAACCGTGGAAGAGGATGATGTAGTGGGAGAAGAGCCTGATGCTGAGGAAGCTGCTACTGAAAAGATTGCAGCCCCAGATTTCACATTGACAGACCAGTATGGAAATACTCATAGTCTTTCAGATTATAAAGGCAAAATAATCTTCCTTAATTTCTGGGCGACCTGGTGTCCTCCGTGTAGAGCAGAGATGCCAGATATTCAGGCTCTTTATGAAGAATACCAGAAGATGGATGACCCGGATGTTGTAATACTTGGTGTAGCTTTCCCAAACTATGGTAAAGAGCAGAGTGTAGAGGGCATCACACAGTTTTTAGATGAGAATGGCTACACTTATCCAGTGCTTATGGATACAGAAGCTTCCCTTGTTTTGCCATACTACATCACAGCATATCCAACCACCTTTATGATAGACCCTGATGGAAATGTACTAGGCTACCTACCAGGTGGAATGACTAGAGACATTATGGAAAATGTAATAGAGCAGGCTAGAGAGGCCAGCTATAAATAATCTACTTCGTGCTACCAAGATGGTAGGCGTAGCCTACGGAAAAGACCATAAGAAAAAGAAGTAATCGCCCACTCGTCCAAAGGTTCGATTACTTCTTTTCTTAATCAAGTATTCAACCAAAGGGCTGTCCGTCTATCGGTAGCACCTTTTTGTTATAGATATAATAACTCAAGTCCAGCACAATTTCAATGTGATGTAGTAATAAACTATTTAATTCCTACAGCCTTTAGGACATCCTCGACTTTTTCTACTGGGATGATTTCTAGGGCTTCTTTTACTTCGTCAGCTACGTCTACTAAATCTTCCACATTCTCAGCTGGGATGAATACCTGTTTTACACCAGCCCTTTCAGCAGCCATAAGCTTCTCAGGAAGACCTCCGATAGCAGATACGATGCTACGGAGTGCTAATGTTAGGACTAAGATAGCATCCGCACCCCCGCAAGTCAATAAATTAAGTATTAAATATTTGTTAAGAAAAATTTAATAGTATACAATCGAAGGCTTTTACTAATATAACAAAGAAAATAACGGTTGTGTTATACTAAGAAAAAAAATGATTTTACATCTATAGAGGGTGTGATTATGTATAAAAGAATCCTAATTTTGTCCCTTACGCTAGGGTTAAGCTTCATTGGATGTGGCAGTCAAACAAATATAGATGAAGACAAAGCTTATGAGCAGGAGAGCTCACATACAGAAGCCGCAGCAAAGGATACAAAAACCAAAGAAGTGAAAGCAGAAGAAAAGCAGGAAGAAAAACCAGAAGAGAAACCAGAAGAAAAATCATCACAGGAGAACACACAAAAAGAAATGACTCAAAAAGAAGCAACACCAACAGAAATCCTAGAAAAAGAATCAGTAAATAAAACAACCTCAAATGAGAACAAGGATTTCTATTCAATAGAATTCGATGAAAATAGCGAAATCTTCGCAAGAATAAAGGGCAAATCCTACAAGGATAACTGCACTGTTCCAGTATCGGATTTACGATATCTCCACGTATTACATATAGGCTTTGATGGAGAGAGCCACGAGGGTGAAATTATCTGCAATAAATATATCGCAGATGACCTACTAGAGATTTTCCAATCACTCTACGAGGCAAAATATCCTATAGAAAAGATAAGGCTTGTGGACGAGTATGATGCTGATGATGAAAGGTCTATGGCAGATAACAATTCATCAAGCTTTAATTTTAGATTTATCAGCCACACCACAAAGATTTCAAAGCACGGCTATGGCCTGGCCATGGACATTAACACTCTGTACAATCCATATGTGAAGACTGTTAATGGCCAGCTTTCTATAGAGCCTGCAAATGCAGCAGATTATGTGGACCGCGCAAAGGATTTTCCATATAAGATAGACGAGAACGATTTAGCCTACAAGCTATTTATAGAGCATGGTTT
>JAFYYE010000205.1 GCA_017557715.1 Pseudobutyrivibrio sp. | reverse complement strand
GAATTAACACATTTGAATTAAGGGACATGCGAAAAGCGTGGTTATTAGTTACGGTAAGTCCTTTTGAACGACATAACCTTCTAAGGAATGAAGTGTAGGCTTCTTCAATAATCCATCTTCCATCTTCATTGCAGAAGATAAATTCTGATTCAATCCCTAGTTTCTTTTGCTTTTCCTTGATTTCACCAAGTAATGATGCAATAGCATTAGTCAGTGGAAACTGTCTTCCGTCCTCAGATATGCCTTTCTCGTTTTTGGTGTAAGGAGCATAATATACTTCCTTTTTACCATCTACGTTTTGAAATAATTGCTGAGAATGAATGTGGATATAGTTTTCGTGGATATCCTCCCACTTTAGTGCACACAATTCACCAACTCTAACACCAGTTTCGATAGCAAATAGCATTGCATATCCATTGATGTAATAATCGCCAAATCGTTTTAATCCTGAATTGATACGTCTTCTAACCTCATCCTTTAACATCTGGATTTCTTCTGGAGAAAAAATCTTTTCTTCGGACTTAGCCTTAGAAGTATCACAGGATTTCATATAAGGTCTGTTTTTAACATAGCTAACAGGATTCTCTACAATAATCTTGTGCATGTAAGCATACTCAAAAATCATATTTAGAATTCCTTTGAAACTAAGAAAAGTCTTTTTCTTTGGAGTAGTCTCAGTGACCCATTCTTGGATGAATTTCTTCAAATCAACTTCAGAAATAGTCCTGATATCTTTTTTTGCAAAATCATCACTTATGAATCGCTTGAAATCACCCCTATTCTTTTCGATAGTTCTAGGTTTTGGATTTTCAGTAACTGCCTTTTCATTTAGAGCGGCATTAAATACTGATGCAACAGAAAAATCCAACAAACCATCAGCGTAGTAGTTATAAAGCTTATCAATAAGCTTGTCATAACTAACAGCCTTAATTCTTTTGCCATCAGCCATAATGGTGATGTAGTAATCTTTTGGATCACCATCGGTTGGTGTGTGATGCTTGATATTACGTGGCTGTCCATCGTTTGTTACATGATTTGAAAAGACCAGCTGGTCACGTAACCTCTGTTGTTTAATGTTCAATAGTTCTAATTCATCTCTAGCACCGCTTGCATCAATGATACCTAGATTAATCTCTGAATTCAAGCTCTCTACATCAGCTTGAAGTTTGTACATTAGTTTAATAATCTCAATATTTTTTCCTTTCTGCTTCATGTATCCTCCTCCAAATAAAAAAGGAGAAGCAAGCCGACAAAGGCTTAACTACTCCGAGCAACACATAAACAGCGATTTTCCAAAAAGAAGAATCATTGTTTATGAAAATCAAAATGTTCAGTTTTGTGTGTTTATCCGTTTATCTGTTGCTCTAAGAAAAAAGGGCAACAAAAAAGGAGAAGGTCTACTTAAAAGGTAGTTCCTTCTCCTCATCATCAGTTATTGGTTTAAAATCAGGCTTTTTTGTATTAACCCAGGCTCGTTGCTTGCCATAGTCTTTGAATACATGGCTTGCAATATTTCTATAATCAGGACATTTCTGATTCATTATTTCGCCTATAGCCTTAGATTCCCATGACGCTGTGGATGAATACGGGCTATTGCCTAAAGCTTCCACATATAGCATCTTTGCACAAACGTATTCAGGCTGTTTTTCTTCTATGAAATTTAGTATTGCCGTTTCCATAGGATCTTCAGGTGTATATTTGGACTGAAGCCTTACAAGCTCCTTTTGAAGTTCTTTTGTAAATGCAAGCTTGTAGTTACCACTTCGATATATCTCCATGGCTTCAGCCCACATCTGAGCGAAATAATATCTGGATTCATTTTCATTCTCCAAGATATGAGTTTCAGCTTTTTCCATATGAACTTCTATTGGAATGAATCGTCTGTTACCAGATTTGTCAGGTGGTAAAAATTGAATGGTGTTAGATGAACCTGCGAATACACATATTCTTGGATGATCTTGAGCGTATTTGTCGTATGGAGCTCTGTAAGTGTCTGACAGCCTACTTAAGAATGCTTTGGTATCTTCAACGTATTTGGCATGTAGAATAGCTGTCATCTCAGGCATTTCTATAATCCAATGTCCCTGAAGCTTTTCAAATACTTCCTTATCACTAAGCTGCTTGATATCATCACAGAACCAGTTATCATACATTG
>JAFYYE010000204.1 GCA_017557715.1 Pseudobutyrivibrio sp. | reverse complement strand
TAATATATTCTTATTATTTCCCTCGTACTTTCGATTTTCTTTATATCTAGAATCGTAATAAGACCAACATTTATTCCAGTTACCATCACCGTTATTGTAGTACCAATTATATGTTAATTTGTTGCCTTCAGCTAAAACCGTTAAACTTACAGGGTCGCCTGTTTTTACTTTCACATTCTGCGGATGCTCTAATATAACTGTTTCCCTATCGAGCAAACGAGCCGGCTCTGATATTTGCTTATAGTCTCCCTTAGTTACTTCGCATCTAAGCAAATATCCATATTGATAAATCTTTACATTAAACTCTATCTTATTGGTCTTTCGCCCATTGCAGTAAAAAATATCCCAGGTATCGCCATTATCCTTGCTGTAGAACCAGCTATATGAATCTACTTCATCAGCTCCAACTACTGAAAAAGTTACGTCTTCGCCTATCAGTTTATATTGGTCAACTGGCTGCTCTAAAATAAGTTTGCTGTCATCATCTTTTATTTCTTCATCTATAGGAGCATCGGATATTTCTTTATCCTGTTCTACTTCATCTTTCTCTTGATTACTATCGTCTGATATATCATCAGAAATATCTTCTAGTATATCTTCAGTTTTATCTTCTGCTCCATCATCAGCATTGCTAATATCAACACTGACATCATCAATTTCACTCGCATATGCTGTTATGGTAGGCGATACGCTTAAAATCACTACCAAAACGAAACATATAATACGACATAATAAATCCTTTTTCATTTTTTCTTCCCTCGTTTTTCTTTGCTTAATCGGCACAAAACAACTACTTGGAAAAATTATACAATGCCTATATATGCATTAACAATTATTGGATTTTTAGAATTCCTCATTTATTAATTAGTTATATTATGTAACTTTTCATAATATAAACCCATAAATAGCCATCACTTATTGTTTGTCTATTTTCTTTTAGATCAAAAAAAGTAAACAGTAAATCGGTTTACCGTTTACCAAAAAAAGCACATTAGATCTCTCTAATGTGCTTATATATATATCAGATATTAATTACATCTTGTTTCACAAAACAATTTATATTTCCCATAATCCAATTCTTTTAATGAACGAACTAGATAATCTTCTTCTAAAGTAAAGTTCAACGATTGACAATATTTTCCAAAAATTTCGCATGTCACAATAAAAGCTGCACGTTGAATCTCTTTAGGCAATTTTTTCATGCGATAATAATTTAGAACTATCTGCTTAATACACAAAGAACTATATTTTTCCCCTCTATCTAATTTAAGTTCTTCATGTTCCTTCAGCATTAATTCTGTAATCCAGATAGTATCAATCGACTGTACCTTTTTTCCACTTGAATGAGTTATGCTGTTACTAACAATTCTATAAACATATACATACTCCGAAATTGTTACATTTTTAGAGGCAGCTGGATATAGTAAGAATGAACAAATGCTGTCCTCAAACAACAACTTCTCAGGGAAAATTACATTCTGAAAAAGTGTACTTCTGAACACTTTTCCCCATGGCATACCAATAAAATCCTCATAATTATCATTTACAACCACCGAATCATGCTTAACCGAAGGTACCACCTTTTCATTGTACATTCGATAATGTGATCCCTCTACTATATCAGCATTCTCAGCATACGCAGTTTCAAGTAATTTTTGAATTGCTTCAGGAACAAGACAATCATCAGCATCCACAAAAGTAATATACTTTGATTCAATATGATATATTCCCTGATTTCTCGCATTAGAAAGACCATTGTTTTGCTGATGAATTATTGTAACGTCTCGATTACCAGAAAAACAATCAATAATCTTTCTCGTATCATCAATTGAACCATCGTCTATTAATATCACTTTATATTTATATGATGTTTCTTGATTCAATATCGACTTAACGCAGTCCCCCACATATGGTGCAACATTATAGCATGGTACAACCACTGTTAAATCATACAATGGCTCTGGGGCTATTATATTTTCATGAATACTTGAACTATTAGGATTTGGACGATAAGAATTTAATAGATTTCTAGCATCCTCATAATCCATAGACAGCCTATTTGTTATAAATGGGCTCAAAAGTAAAAACTTGACTTTCTTAATCAGGTGATAAATTGATGTCTGTCTTAGTCGTCTTACAAATCTAATTGCAAACACTTTATAATTCATGGGAAATCTCCTAACACATAAAATATTTGTATTTCCCCAACACTTTTATACCGAAAAAGTATTGTACATTATACTTATAAAAACACAACAACATATGTCTCAATCTGAGAACGAAAGCCCTAATATAAAGTACATAATTTACAGCATTCACACTATACTCGTCACCAGAAAATATCGTTAAATAGTATTTCCCTTTGCTTGACTATGTTGCTTTACATAATCAACCACCTTAACTGTAATAGCACACAATGCTATATCTACAACTAATCTTACAATGCATACAATTGCTATTCCCATATATGAATGTACTCTTTCTACAACATAATATATTGGAAATGCTTTATATTCAAAAGTATGAACACATAAAAAATACATTGAATATCTGCCGATGCTTCTTATTTTATTTGAAATAAAGCCTCTGCAGCAATTAAGCATTAGAAATAGCTTTATTAGCAAAATTGGACAGATAAATGCCAATGGGAAAAATATCGTCATAACTAATTCAGCATTTCTTGTAATAAGATATATTATGATTCCGGCAACAAAGCAACCAATTAATATTGCTTTGTATCTCATTTTCCATGTGTTTGTAAGAATCTTGTATTTCTTACATAAATATCCTATATAAAGGAATAACGCAGCAAACATACCTCTATGATAGCTCCATGGATCAAACGCAGCTGTAACAGTTGCATAACCTACTCCTGCTATAACAATTATAACTATAGGCGCAATCTTTTCAGGAACATAATTAAGCACAATGTTTACGATATTCCAGCCAAGAAACAACGCCAATAAATACCACATTGGGCCGCATGAATAAAGGCTTATACCATGTATTTCAAATGTCTCGCTAAATCCAAACAGTAAACCTATAAATGTTTTTACCATTTCCTTAAATGCAGAAACAATATTTCTAAAGAACAGAACTCTAAAGAAGAAAAGCCCTCCAGCTGTTAAAACACTAGTGATAAGATAAGGCACACAAATAAGCTGAAACTGCTGTGTAAATGTTTTCTTTATGCCCTTTTTCCTAAATCCATAACCACTAATTACAAAAAGAGTGATAACTGTTATACCTAGTAAACTGAACACATTGTCCAAATGTAATGATTTAAATTCTTGTAATGTATGACCTAGCACAATAACAATCATCGTGAAACCTTTGAATAGGTCAAACATACCAGCCGTATTTTTTATTTGTTTTTTTTCTGTTTTCATATATTTTTCTTCCAAAAATTATTTTTAGAGAACCGCCAAAATGTCAGCCACTGTCTCTATCTCGAGTATCTGCTGCTCTGTAATCTTTACATCAAACTTTCTAGAAATGTTGTTGATGATTGTCATAATCTCAAGTGAAGATAGATCCAAATCATCAATTAATGAGCTTTCTTTCTCAATCTCATCCTTTGGAATATCCGCCACCTCTTCGATTATTCCTGCAACTACCTCAAAATTATCCATTTTAATTCTCCCTTCTTATCTTTCCACTGGCAGTTTTTTCAAACTCTGTATCTCGAAATTCTACACTGTGGATTTTTTTATATATAGGTAATTCTTTATTTAGCTCAGAAACATACTGGCGTATTTGTTCCTCTGAGCCACTAGCAGAATACACTGCTGCAATAATTTTGTCCTCCCTCTCGAAGACCTGACATTCCTTAATGGAATCATTTTTATATAGGAAATTTTCTAATTCCTCTGGACTAACATTTTCTCCACCAGAAAGAATTATTAAATTCTTCTTTCGCCCTGTGATAAACACATAGCCATCTTCATCGATATACCCCAAATCACCGGTGTGAACATATCCATCTACAATCGCATTGGCTGTTTCATCAAGATTATTATAATAACCCATCATACAGTTCCAGCTAGAAACACAGATTTCTCCATCGATAATCTGAATATCAGCATCGTTTACAATTCGACCTACAGAAGCCACTTTATCTGTCACATTACTGTTGTATGTCACATCTCCAAAAGTCTCAGTCATTCCATAAAACTGACAATAATCGATTCCATTTTCAACAAAGAAATCAATAAGCTCTTTATCCATCGGAGCACCTGTAGTGCCTACTGTTTTGACACCACCAAGCTTTTCCACTCCACCTCTCTTAAGGCGCTTCTTCCAAAGCTTCATAGTGGCAGGTGATACAAAAGAAAAATCTATTTTAATCTCCTGAAGCTCGTTGAGCATATTTCCTATATCCTCATTTATATAGGTCATACAACCCCTATTGCACCAACTGAGCCAACTACATAATCCGGCAGCATGGTACAATGGAAATACCAAATATGTGACCAACACATCATCCTTGGATTCATCTTCCACATACTCTTTTGGCAATATGTTTCTCTTTCTATCAAAAAGATTTTTTAGGCTGAGCATTACACCCTTTGATTTTCCTGTTGTACCAGAAGTGTAGATAATCATAGCCAATCTGGATTCATCAGACATATCAAAGCTACAGGCATAATCCTTATCTCTCTTAGCTGTGCAAAACTTATCAAACGTACCATCTTCCTGGTTGATAACATAATCTACTTCAGCATCTGCAAGAATATCTTCTATATTATTTTTTGATTCTCGAATGTTAACAGGTACCACTACAGCTTTGCCAAGAATCAAAGCAGCTAATAGCACCAAATACTCGTAACTATTATTTCCAAGTATGGCTATATGCTTGGATTCGATATCGCCATATTCATTTTTTATATTTTCTAAGCACTCACATATGTCGCTATAATATTCCCTATATGTAACCTCGTTCAAAATATCATTTCTATAGTATCTATATGCAACTCTATCCTCACGAGCTTTAATATCCTCAAAAAAGTCGTACATCAATTTCTCCCACTTAATCTATCTTTAATAGCCACAAACACGAAACAGATAACAACATCAATTGTCGCTCTTACCAAATAAAGCAATACTAGACCAACTGTCACATTTCCTGTCCAGTTATTTGCGAAATAGTAGTATGGAAATCCCATCATTTCAATAGTGTGTATGCACATAATATAAATTGAAAGCCTACCTAGCTTTCTCAAAAATGATGATATTACACCAGTAATGCCATTTAGCAACAGGAAAACGTAAACGCAAACTAATCCCATAAATCCATTCACAATGATTGTTCCTATGCTAAAGGGATAGATATTATCTGCCATACCATCCATATAACCGATAAATCGCATTATTGCGTTAGGTAATATGCCAAACAACACTAATATTATCTTCTCTTTGGTGTTGGTTCCTTCGATGAACCACTTCTTCTTTTTTGCCATATATCCTAAACAAATATAGAAAACAGCAACAAGACCTTGTGAAACGCACCAAGGAACAGTATTCCCAAGGCTTAGCAACCATCCTACAAATGCCACCGCAAGTGATGCATAAGGAAGATATTTTTCTGAAACAACAGAAACAAGCATATTAAAAATCACAATTCCCCAAAACAAGGCCAGAATAAACCAAATTGGTCCGCATGAGAAAATTTTTACATCAAAATAATAGCTTGGCTTTGACAAACCAAACAAAAAACCACCGGCAATTCTTAATGTCTCGACAAATGATCCTGGGAAATATCTATATAATGTATAGTGAGTGCAAAGATGTAGTATAGAAGTTAATCCCGCTGTGATTGCATAAGGAATTAATAGAGTTTTAGATTGTTTTTTTAAGCACTTTGCAAAATCCATTTTTCTAATGCCATACCCGCTAACTACAAAAAAAGCTGGCATTAATGAATGAGCAAAGACACTGTATGCCATCAATAATAGATGATGAAATACATCCATCTTCTTGATGACTTCCAAATCTGCCTGATATGTATTCTGAAATAAAAATGAATCAGGGAACAATGAGTATGTATGGACAAAAATGACCATAAGCATAGTAATCCCTTTAAGTAAATCAAACATACCGGCTGTATTTCTTATTTTATGTCTCTCGTTGCCCATAACTTTCTCCCGTAATAATGAAACGGATTTATTTTACCCTAAAAAGACGCCATGGGCAAGTAGATGCTTGGAAAAATAGTCTTCACATATCTGTACGCCGTTGCTAATATAACAACTACTCCATACTTGTTATATTGCCTTTAAGATATACGTTTTCCCTCCATCCATCCTTGATTGGATGTAACTGCTCGCTTTTAACCATATACGCAAGATTTTGTCTTGAGCAATTTAATATTGAACAAGCTTCTGCAGTATTTATACAACAATATTTTGCAAAATCGCTAAACACATGGGCATAAATCGGCAATTCGATTCCGTGTTTTATAAGAATATTTTTATTTATATGGATACTATCATTAAATGATATTCCATAGCCACCTGAATCTACCTTTAAGGTTTCTTGTAACTCTTTTCTATTAATAACCGTGTAAAGCTTTGGGACTTCCGCAACACACCTTTCCAGATCAACTTCGAGAACTATATCGTTATTTAACAAACACACAACTCTATTATCTATAATTGGAAAGCTCTCCCAAACATTTGTAATTTGACGTTTTCGCACCCACTCAGGCAGCTCATCTTTTTTTAT
>JAFYYE010000203.1 GCA_017557715.1 Pseudobutyrivibrio sp. | reverse complement strand
ACGTGAATTTATATTTTGCACAATATCAATATATAAGGATAATTTTCAGAAAATAAACCGTTAAGATAATTGCGATAATACACAGTAGATGCAGGGTTGGTAATAGATTGTTAAAAAATTACTTAAACGTTTACGAAAATGTACGAAACCTATTGACATATACATGTACAGGTGGTAAATTACCAAACTGTAGTGTGTAACTTGTAACCAATCAAGGCACGAACTATACATAAACTATTTTGTATTTATGTGGGTTCGTGTCTTTTTTTATGCCCATAACCCATCACCGGGCAGGAAGAAGACGAATCAATCCATGTAAGTGCGCAAAAAAATTTTTCATGTATAGGAGATTAAAAAAATGAAAGACAAAATTTTTGCAGTATTGCAGAGAGTTGGACGCTCATTCATGCTTCCAATCGCAATTCTTCCAGTAGCAGGTTTGCTTCTCGGAATCGGTGGTTCATTCACCAACACAACTATGCTTCAGACTTATGGTCTTGAAACAGTTTTAGGCCCAGGTACAGTAGGAAACGCTATCCTTACTGTTATGAACGAGGCAGGTAACATTGTATTTGCTAACTTACCAATCATCTTTGCTATCGGTGTTGCAATCGGTATGGCAAAGAAGGAGAAGGAAGTAGCAGCTTTAGCAGCAGCTATCGCTTTCTTAATCATGCACGCTTCAATCGGCGCTATGATCACAATTCACGGCGGTCCAGAGGCAATGCTTGATGGTGCTACAACATCAGTTTGCGGTATCACTTCATTACAGATGGGTGTATTCGGTGGTATGATCGTAGGTCTTGGTGTAGCAGCTCTTCACAATAAGTATTATAAGATCCAGCTTCCACAGGTATTATCATTCTTCGGTGGTACAAGATTCGTACCTATCGTTTCAGGTTTGGTATACACAGCAGTTGGTATTTTAATGTTCTTCGTATGGCCATTCATTCAGCAGGGTATCGCAGCTGTTGGTGGTCTCGTAATGGAGTCAGGTTATGCAGGAACATGGATTTACGGTATCATGGAAAGACTTCTTATTCCATTCGGTCTTCACCATGTATTCTATCTTCCATTCTGGCAGACTTCACTCGGTGGTACACTCGAGGTTAACGGTCAGCTTATCGAAGGTGCACAGAACATCTTCTTTGCACAGCTTGGTGCACAGAACACAATTGATCACTTTGCAGTATCAGCTACAAGATTCATGTCTGGTAAGTTCCCATTCATGATCCTTGGTCTTCCAGGTGCAGCTCTTGCTATGTACAGATGCGCACTTCCTGAGAAGAAGAAGGAAGTAGGAGGCCTTCTCCTTTCTGCAGCTCTTACATCAATGCTTACAGGTATCACAGAGCCAATCGAGTTCACATTCTTATTCGTAGCTCCAGCTCTTTACGGTATCCACTGTGTATTCGCAGGTGCATCATACATGCTTATGCACATTTTAGGTGTTGGTGTTGGTATGACATTCTCAGGTGGTCTTATCGACTTAATCCTCTTTGGTGTCCTTCCAGGTAACGCAATGACATCATGGTTATGGGTTCCAGTTGTAGGTCTTGGATATTTTGTAGTTTACTACTTACTTTTCACATTCCTTATCAAGAAGTTCGACCTTAAGACACCAGGTCGTGACGCTGATGAAGAGGTTAAGCTTTACAGACGTTCAGATTACAACGCAAAGAAGGAGTCTATGGGTGATGCTACTTCTGAGAAGATTACAAACGGTCTTGGTGGTAAGGCTAACATCTCTGATGTTGACTGCTGCGCAACAAGACTTCGTATCACAGTAAAGAAGTCAGAGCTCGTAAACGATGCTATGCTTAAGGCTACAGGTGCTTCAGGTGTAGTTCACAAGGGTAACGGCGTTCAGATTATCTATGGACCACACGTTACAGTTATCAAGTCAAACCTTGAAGATTATCTTGAGACAGCTCCAAATGTTGAGTATAATGGAGCAAATGATGCAGTAGCTGAGGAAGTTAAGACTGAGGCAACAGCTGAGCCAACAGGTAAGGTTGTTAAGACAGTTATCCTTGGTAGTCCACTTACTGGTGTTGCAGCTGACTTAGCTGAGACTCCAGATGATGTATTCGCTCAGAAGATGATGGGTGATGGTGCAGTAGTTACACCTAAGGATGGTAAGGTTGTTGCTCCTGCAGACGGAACAGTAGTTTTCGTATTTGATACAAAGCACGCAATTGGATTCAAGACAGATGATGATGTAGCTATGCTCCTTCACTTCGGTATTGATACAGTTAAGCTTAAGGGCGAAGGCTTCAAAGTTAATGTAACAAACGGCCAGAAGGTAAAGAAGGGTGATGTACTTATGGAGGCAGATTTAGAGTTCATTTCTAAGAATGCTCCTTCAATCGCTACACCAGTTCTTTGCACAGAGCTTAAGAGCAATCAGAAGCTTCGTCGTATCGCTAACGGCGATGTTAATGCAGGTGATGATTTACTTGCAGTTGATTTTTACGAGTAATCATTTAAGGAGATAAAATGTACAGAGTCGAAAAGGTACTTAATCACAATGCGCTGATAGGCATCTTGGAAAATACAACACAGGAATATCTTATTCTCGGTAAGGGAATCGGATTTGGTATGCATATTAGTGAAACCTTTGAGGCTACTGACGAGCACAAGGTTTATTCCCTCAAGGAATCTACTGATAGAGGTGACAAGAGAGAATTAGCCGTAAGCATTGACCCTGTATATCTTGAGATTGCAAACGAGATATTAGATGGTGCCGAGGAAGCGTTTAAGACTATCGATCGAGATGTCATGCTTCCTTTGGCTGACCATATTGAATATGCAGTTAAAAGAAGTAAGAATAATGAGCAGCTTAAAAACCCCTTAACCGACGATATTCGAGTATTGTTTCATTCTGAGTTTAAAGTGGCAGAAGCAGCAAGGGAGATTTTATCAAAGCGTCTTGATGTAAATCTTACAGACGATGAGATTGGATATATAGCACTTCATGTGCATTCATCTATCATGGATCAGGCAGTGTCTCAGGCTATGCAAATGGCCGACGCTGTGAGACAATGCGTTCGAATGGTAGAAGAGGAAACTGGAAAGAAAATTGATACTCAATCATTATCTTACAATAGGTTGCTCAATCATATTCGTTATATGATTGCCCGTACTTTAAAGGGAGAGGTAATAAAGCTTGATATGAACGACTATATTAATGCCTCTGCCGCAAATTCATTTCAGGCAGCTACCAATATATGCCGTGAGCTTTCTAAGAGTTTAGGTCGAGATATTCATGAAGCAGAGATTGGATATCTTGCTATGCATATAGAGAGAGTCGCATTAGATGAAATGGATTAGCATTGTTGTTTAATCCCTAAAAACAGTTCACTTTTTATAAAACCCAATTTTTATAAATCAAAACTTTAGAGAAGTCAGTTTATTAGTGATAATAAGCTGACTTCTTTTTGATATTTTTTACCGATAGTGACAGGCTAAATGTATAGAAGTTTTAACAATTCTGTGCTAAAATAAATGTTTGTTGTTAGAGAACTAAAATTTGTCAAAAAGGAAGGTATTATCATGACAAAGATTGATATAATTTCAGGTTTCCTGGGTGCAGGAAAAACTACTTACATTAAAAAGATGCTTGAGGAAGCATATAAAGGTGAAAAAGTTGTTCTTATCGAGAATGAGTTTGGTGAGGTAGGTATCGACGGAGGATTCCTTAAAGATGCTGGAATCACTATTTCAGAAATGAATTCTGGTTGTATTTGTTGTTCTCTTGTTGGAGATTTTGATAAGAATCTTCACGAGGTACTTGAGAAGTTCAGCCCAGATCGTATTCTTATTGAGCCTTCTGGTGTTGGTAAGCTTTCAGATGTAATGACATCTGTTATTAAGCTTGAAGAGACAGCAGATGTTAAGCTTTGCGGTCTAGTTACAGTTGTAAATGCTCTTAAGGCATCAAAGCAGATGAAGGCATTTGGCGAGTTTTTCAATAACCAGATTGAATTTGCAACAACAATTGTTCTTTCACGTTCACAGACAGCTACAGAGGATCAGCTTGAGTTCTGTGTTAAGCAGATTC
The DNA here is from genome assembly GCA_017557715.1 of Pseudobutyrivibrio sp. Taxonomy (GTDB): domain Bacteria; phylum Bacillota; class Clostridia; order Lachnospirales; family Lachnospiraceae; genus Pseudobutyrivibrio. Next base: position 6,660 of record JAFYYE010000203.1, on the reverse strand, counting down.
AGAAGCTTAATCCAAAGGCTGCTATTATTACAACTCCATGGGAGGAAATCACAGGCGAGAAGCTCCTTTCAGTTATGGAAGGCCAGGATAATCTTGCCGCTGATATGAAGCACCTTGCTGAGGAGGCTCACGAGGAGCACGAGCATGAGCATCATCACCACGATCATGATGAGCACGACCATGACCATGAGCATGAGCATCACCATCACGACCATGACCATGATGAGCACGATCATGACCACGAGCACGACCATCATCATCACCACGATCATGATGAGCACGACCATGACCATGAGCATGAACATCATCATCACGAGCATGGCGAGAACTGCACATGTGGCTGCCATGACCATGATCACGACCATCATCACCATCATGCAGATGAAGTATTTAATACATGGGGCAAGGAGACACCTCATAAGTTCGAGAAGGCTACAATCGAGAAGGCAATGAAGGCATTTGCTAACACTACAGATTATGGTACAGTTATCCGCTCAAAGGGTATGGTTGAGTCTGTAGAGGGCGGCTGGATTTATTTCGATTTTGTAGATGGAGAGTACGAGCTTAGAAGTGGTGAGCCTGATTACACAGGTCGTCTTGTAGTAATTGGCGCAGACATTGACGAGCACAAGATTGAAGAATTATTTGGCCTTGAGTAATAGATAGGAGTTTTATGGCAAAAGATATACCAGTTTATGTCTTTACTGGATTTATGGATAGTGGTAAAACCACACTTATTCAGGAGACATTATTTGAGAACGATTTCGCACAAGGTGGCGAGGACAGAATCCTTATTTTATCTTGCGAGGATGGAGATGTTGAATACGACATCGAAAAGCTTAAGACAGTTAATGCAAAGGTTGCTACAATCGATTCTGAGGAGGAGTTTAATCTCGAGAATCTTACACGCATCTCAAAGGAATATGATCCAGATGTTATCTTCCTTGAGTACAACGGTACATGGGGTGTAGATAAGATTTACGACGAGCCACTTCCAGAGGGATGGGTTCCAGCCCAGTCACTTGCAACTGTTGATGCTACTACATTTGAAAATTACCTTAACAACATGCGTACCATGATGATGGAGCAGTTATTCAAGGCAGAGGTAGTTATTTTCAATCGTTGTACAGATGCTACTCCAAAGTCTAAGTTCCGCGGTCAGATTAAATCAATGAACCGCCCAGCTCAGATTGTATACGAGAGAGCAGATGGTACTATCGATGATTCTCCAGAGGAGCTTCCATTTGATATTGATGCAGACGTTATCGAGATTACTGATGCTGATTATGCAATTTGGTTTATGGATTGTATGGAGACACCAAAGAAATATGATGGTAAGACAATTCATTTCTTAGGTCTTGTTTACAATCCTAATGATAAAAAGCTTCGCAGGGATGTATTTATCCCAGGTCGTTTTGCAATGACATGTTGTGTTGAGGATATTCAGTTCCTTGGCATGAAGTGTAAATGGGATAAAGCTTCAGAGCTTGCACATAGAAGCTGGATTGATATTACAGCTACTATCAAGGTTGAGTTCGCAAAGGAATACAAGGGTAAGGGTCCGGTTCTCTATCCTGTATCTGTTGAACCAGCTAAAAAGCCTGAAGATGAATTAGTATACTTCAGTTAAAAGTCTTCCCCGAAAGGGGAAGCTTTTTGTTTGCTTTAGCACTTTACAAAACTAAAGAAATAAGATAAATTATTAGAAATTGGTTAAAAAGGGAAGGAGTCTTGTTTATGTATCCAATCATAAAGAAGGAAAAGCTTTCTGATAAGATTTTCCTTATGGTAGTAAAGGCACCACGTGTTGCAGATGGTTGCTTACCAGGACAGTTTATTATTGTAAAAATTGATGAGGAGGGAGAGCGTATTCCTCTAACAATTTGCGACTATGATAGAGCAGAGGGAACAATTACTATTGTATTCCAGACTGTTGGCGCTTCTACAGAGCGTATGGCTCTTCTTAACGAAGGAGATGCTTTCGCAGATTTCGTAGGTCCATTAGGACAGCCTTCAGAGCTTTGCCTTGAGGAAGATTTAGAAGAGACTAAGAAGAAGAGCATCGTCTTCATCGCAGGTGGTGTTGGTACAGCTCCAGTATATCCACAGGTTAAGTGGCTTAAGGAGCACGGTGTTAAGACTACAGTTATTATTGGTGCACGTTCAAAGGACATCCTTTTTTATGAGGATGAGATGCGTGCAGTTGCTGACGAGCTTTATCTTGCAACAGATGATGGAAGCTACGGTTTCCACGGAAATGGTTGCCAGCAGCTTCAGGCACTTGTTGATTCTGGCAAGAAGTACGACCATTGCGTAGCAATCGGTCCTATGATTATGATGAAATTCGTATGTCTCCTTACAAAGGAGCTCGGCATTCCTACAGTTGTATCTATGAACCCAATCATGGTTGATGGTACAGGTATGTGTGGTGCTTGCCGTCTTGTAGTAGGCGACGAGGTTAAATTCGCATGCGTAGACGGACCAGAGTTTGATGGTCACCTTGTTGACTTTGATCAGGCTATGGCCAGAGCAAAGCAGTACAAGACAGAAGAAGGCAGAGCACTTCTTAAGCAGCAGGAAGGCGATACTCACCACGGCGGATGTGGAAATTGTGGAGGTGACAAGTAATGGGAGACGTATTAGTTAGAGTACCTATTTCAGAGCAGGACCCAAAGGTTCGTGCTACAAACTTTGAAGAGGTTTGTCTTGGATATACAGAAGAAGAGGCAGTAGAAGAGGCAGGACGTTGTCTTAACTGTAAAAAGCCTATGTGTGTAGGCGGCTGCCCAGTTTCTATTAATATCCCTGCATTTATCGAGCAGGTTAAAGAGCGTAATTTTGAGAGAGCTTATGAGATTATTTCTGAGTCATCAGCTCTTCCAGCAGTTTGCGGTCGTGTTTGTCCACAGGAGTCACAGTGCGAAGGTAAGTGTATCCGTGGCGTCAAAGGTGAGGCTGTTGCTATCGGAAAGCTTGAGCGTTTCGTTGCTGACTGGGCTAGAGAAAATGGAATTAAGCCAAAGAACACATCTACTCCAAACGGACACAAGGTTGCAGTTATCGGTTCAGGCCCTTCAGGTCTTACAGCAGCTGGCGATCTTGCTAAGCTTGGTTATGATGTTACTGTATTTGAAGCCCTTCACGAGATGGGTGGAGTACTTGTTTATGGTATCCCAGAGTTCCGTCTTCCAAAGGACAAGGTAGTTAAGGCAGAAGTTGAGAATGTAAAAGCTCTCGGCGTTAAGTTTGAGAAGAATGTAATCATCGGTCGTTCAATTACTATCGATGAACTTATGGAGAAGGAAGGCTTTGAGGCTGTGTTCATTGGTTCGGGCGCTGGTCTTCCAATGTTCATGCATATTCCTGGTGAGCAGGCTAACGGAGTATTCTCCGCAAATGAGTACCTTACACGTAACAACCTTATGAAGGCTTTCAAGGAAGGTTATGATACACCAATCGCTCGAGGCAAGAAGGTTGTAGTAGTTGGTGGCGGTAACGTAGCTATGGATGCCGCTCGTACAGCACTTCGTCTTGGTGCCGAGGTTCATGTAGTATATCGTCGTTCTGAAGCAGAGCTTCCAGCAAGAGCAGAGGAAGTTCATCATGCTAAAGAAGAGGGTGTTATCTTTGATCTCCTTCAGAATCCTGTAGAAATCCTTGTTAACGAGGAAGGAAGCGTTCGCGGATGTAAGATTATCAAGATGGAGCTTGGCGAGCCAGATGCATCTGGTCGTCGTCGTCCAGTAGAAATTCCAGGTAGCGAGTATGAAATCGAGTGCGATACGGTTATCATGTCACTTGGTACATCTCCAAACCCACTTATCTCAAGCACAACAGCTGGTCTTGATACAAACAAGAAGGGTTGCCTCATTGCTACAGAGCAGGGTGCAACAACAAAGGATGCCGTATTCGCAGGTGGTGATGCCGTAACAGGTGCTGCTACCGTAATCCTTGCTATGGGTGCTGGTAAGACGGCAGCCGCTGCAATCGACGAGTACTTCAAATCAAAGTAGAACGGGAAGACGCACCCATTTAAGATTGCACTTCGTGCAAAGCGGGTGCGTCGTGGCAAATAAAAAAAGCACCTCAGTCCAATTAGGACGAGGTGCTTTTTTATATTTGCTAATCGTACTGACCAAATGCGTACTTGAAAAATGAAACAGGCTCCTTACCCTCACTTTTCTTAGCCTTGCAATACTTCTCATAATCTGAATAAATTGTATACATCTGGAATGATACTTCTTCGAACATTCTATTTTCCTCCTTATTTCTCTCTTATTATTTTTCTTCACGGCACATATTAAACCCTTATTTGTACTTTGTCAACAAAATAAGTATAAATATATTGTGAAAAATGGACAAACCTGTTTCTATTGAGTTAGTTTCCTAGGATATGATACAATTTAGTTATGGAAACTGAGTCAACAATATTTAGTTTTTGGGAGTAAATATATGAATCAAAGAATATTAGAGGGTGCCTTAAATGTATTTAAGGAAAAAGGTCCAAAGTTTACGATGGACGATCTTGCCGCTGAGATGAAGATGAGCAAGAAAACAATTTACACAGTTTTCAGTGATAAAAATGAGCTGATGTGTGAGATGGTCGATTATGCATTTAATATGATTAAGGAGGCTGAGGATAAGGTTTATAACAATAATGACCTATCTACAGTGGATAAGCTCCGAGGAATATTGGCTGTTTTGCCTGAGAATAATTACGGATTTGATTATAGCGCCATGCAACAGATGGCGGAAAAATATCCTATGGCTCACGAAAAGATGAATATTCGTCTGGAAAGTGGCTGGGAAAAAACTTTTGAACTATTTAATAAGGGCGTTGAAGAAGGGAAGCTTCGAGATGTTAACATCGAAATCTTTAAGCTTATCTATGAATCAAGTGTTGAGAGACTTTTGATGGGAGATTTTCTTCAAGCAAGTAAGATGGATTATCCACAAGCATTAAGTGAGGTAGTTGACGTTCTTATTGATGGAATACTTATAAGGGATTAATAGATGGCACAGAGAATTTATTTAGATAGAAAATGGCGATTTAATGAGAATTTTACAGAGGATATGATAGATGAGGCTATGGAAAATAGCACATTGGTTAATATTCCTCACACTGTTAAGGTTACTCCACTTTCATATTTTGATGAGAGTATTTACCAAATGGTAAGTGGATATCAAAAGAGTATTTTTGCGCCTAAGCAGTGGGAAAATCAGTTAGTTTCACTGGTTTTTGAAGGTGTAGGGCATGCGTGTGATGTATACGTAAATGGAAAGCATTTAAAGCATCATAACTGTGGTTACACAGCTTTTACGGTTGATATCACAAATGTTTTAAAGCTTGGTGAAGAAAACCTTATCACTGTAAGGGTAGATTCTAGGGAAACATTAAATCAGCCACCTTTTGGTTATGTAATCGATTATATGACTTATGGTGGTATTTATAGAGATGTATATTTTGAAATTCGTGAAAAGATACATTTCAAAGAGTTGAATGTTCAGCCTTCACTTTTAGAGCGAGTATCAACAGGCAAGCGTTCTCCTAAGCAGATTAAGATGATGAATGTTCAGGGTATTATCAAAACAGATTGCTACTTTGAAAGAAATATCAATAAACCTGCTGTAGACGAGCGAGTATTTGTAAAGCAGTTTTTGGATGATGAATTATTAATTTCACAGCCTGTTGGCGGTTTGGAAGAGACTGACGATGGATATCATCTTTGTCTAACAAGTGCGCCTTCAACTGTAAAACTATGGGATATTGAGAGCCCTCGTTTGTATACAGTTAAAACACAGCTTATCTTTGATGACAAAGTTGTGGATGAATGTCAGGAGACAATAGGTTTTAGAAGTTCAGAGTTCCGAAAGAACGGCTACTATTTAAATGGTAGAAGAATTAAACTGAGAGGATTGAATAGACATCAGTCATATCCATATGTTGGTTACGCTATGCCTGAATCAATGCAAAGATTAGATGCAAAGATTCTTAAAGAAGAGCTGGCGCTTAATGCAGTTAGAACGTCTCATTATCCTCAGTCACACTATTTCCTTGATGAGTGCGACAGACTTGGTCTTCTTGTATTTACAGAGATTCCTGGCTGGCAGCATATTGGCGGAAAAGAATGGCAGGATATTGCAGTTGAAAATACAAAGGATATGGTTAAACAGTATAGAAATCATCCTTCAATTATCCTTTGGGGAGTACGTATAAACGAATCTTCAGATAATGATGAGTTCTATGCTAGAACAAATGCGGCAGCTCACGAGCTTGATCCAAGCAGACCAACTGGTGGTGTCCGTTGTATAGCAAAGAGTAATCTTCTTGAGGATGTATATACATATAATGATTTTTCATTCTCTGGTAATAACAAGGGCTGTGCGAAAAAGAGTGATATAACATCTGACGAAGAAAAGGCTTATTTAATAAGCGAATATAATGGTCATATGTATCCTACTAAGCCATTTGACTGGGAGGAACATCGCCAGGAGCATGCAATCAGACATGCCACAGTACTTGACGCAGTCGCTGGTGAAGCAGATATTTCCGGTGCCTTTGGATGGTGTATGTTTGATTACAATACTCACAAGGACTTTGGTTCTGGCGATAGAATTTGCTATCACGGTGTTATGGATATGTTTAGAAATCCAAAGCTT
>JAFYYE010000202.1 GCA_017557715.1 Pseudobutyrivibrio sp. | reverse complement strand
TTGAGAATCCATAATTATCATTTGACCCAATCTTTATCTTAAGCGATTCTACTTTAAAAAGAGCATCCTTATCTTTACCTTTATTTCTCTATTTTAGCTTTTATAGACTCTTCTTTTTCTGTTACTTCGTAAACAATATTACCAGTAAAATATAAAGAAACTGCTGTCTGTATTTGATATTCATTTTCTGGCAATGATAAATAACCTGAGTACTCCACTTGATTATATCCATACATCTCATCGACTATTTCAAAATAAACATCTTTGTACTTGGAAAGAAAATCCTTAATTGATAATTTTTCACCCCTGAACTCACCATATTGACCGAGTTTACTTAATAGTAAGACACAGCTAAAGTCCTCATCTATATCTTCTATTGTAATATTCCCATCGACTTGTGGATATGGCTCTTGTGCCATTCTAAAACCATGCTCAAATTCTAAATGCAAGTTTCCCTCACTATATTCGATTTTGTTCACCGCCATATCGTGTAAAACAAATGGCAAACTAGCATTGTATTTATACTTTGTAATCATTTCTTTCGCCTTCTTTTTCTATCATCTGGCTCTACAATAGCGGATTGCCCCAAAACATCCTCTAGCGCTTTTTCGTTGATAAGATTTTCTAAATTCTTATTATTTCTTTCATTACTTTTAATCTTCAATAAAGCAGACACACCATTTAAAAATCGTTGAACTTTAGTGCCTGAACTAGAAAAATAAGTATTTATGAATACATCTTGATCAGAAAGTCCATTCTGATAATCTGAGGTAGATGCATCATCTTTGTGCTTAAATTTTATATCTTTAAGAATAGTAAGCATTGCTTTAGACATTCTCTCAGAGAAAAGCACATCCTGGTCTACTTGTATATAATCAAGCAAGGTTAATTCTTTTTCCATGTCTACTTCATCGTTAACCGCATTTTGGAGTTTTGCTCTTCCAATTTTATACATACTGTTGTATCGTTGAACGCTTTCATCGACATATCCACTTACATATATCTCAGCATCTAACAGCATCTTATCAAAGGTGTCATGTTCTATCATTTCAGATAGAAGTAATGAATTTATGCTATTATTTTTCAGCTTATTCATTGCTGCATTAGTCAGCCCTAGTTCATGGACTTCTATGTTTGGAATTGTCCTAGCATTTGTTAAACCTAAAAGATAATCCGCTGATATCTTGAATGCCTTGCAATATTTTATTAAAGCGTCACTAGGGACGTTTCTGCCTTCTTTTTCATAATCAGCAACAGTAGCTTTTGGAATACCAGTTAACTCAGCAACATCATCTTGCGTTAGCTTTTCAGTGCCTACAGCATATCTTAAGTCTTTTAATCTTTCATTTACTGACTCCATTATCATCACTCTCCTTAATAAATATCTTACCACAACCGAGATGTCGTTTTTTCTAAAGTTTTAATTAAAAATACGACATTTCGTGTATAGCGTTAGCAAGTCTCGTTCAATGGCATACTCACATCATAAAAACTGAATGAGCATTCCAAATGAATACTATTTCGGAAAAGCTAAGCGATGATGTGAAAACGGAGCGAGCCAAGGATAGAAAAACGACACAGTCCAAAACAGTCCACGAGGCTAAAGAACCCAGAGGTTACCTGTCAGGAAAACATTTGGTCAGATGACACGAACAACGAATGTAACCCAATTGTACCCCTTTAATAAATGAGCGGCATGAGGGTTTTGAAAGGCAGCAAGTTTTATAGCTGCCTTTCTTTTATTGAAAAAGCAGAATTGATTTTTCAATAAATCCAGAACAAAGAAATGATGATTAT
>JAFYYE010000201.1 GCA_017557715.1 Pseudobutyrivibrio sp. | reverse complement strand
GCTTCTTAAACTTTATCTCAACGCCATCCTGCTTAATTTGAAAATATGAGCTACCGCTTTCATCGAAAGCCTTCAACAGCTCCCTAATTTCTTTTGTATCCATGATTACTTATGTGCCTCAAGATAATTTACAATATCTGCTACAGTCTTAATCTCAGCCATCGCATCCTCATCAATAGTGATGCCGGTCTTCTCTTCTACAGCAAGTGAAAGCTCAACTGCATCAAGTGAATCTGCGCCAAGGTCATCAAAAAGACTAGCCTCCATTGTAACCTTCTCAGCTGCACAGCTAAGTGTATCAATAATAACTTCTTTTACCACATCAAACATTGCTACTTCAACCATAATTGTTCTCCTTCTTTGTTGATAATTATTCTCATTGATTAAAATTATTTAGTTAAAATATTTTAACTAATAACCAATATAATACCCAACTTTTATACCTTGTCAAGGTATTAGTTAAAATTTTTTAGATATTCCTCTATAGAGAATAAAACAACAGCTGTGTCACTTACGCTAAACTATTGTATAATTATGGTAGGAGTACTATAATAAATTGTGTGCAATTTAAATTCTAAGGAGGATAATTATGCAAGAAGTATTAGAGTTTTTAAAGACATGTGGAACATATTATTTAGCTACAGTAGATGGAGATCAGCCAAGAGTTCGTCCTTTTGGAACTATCCATATTTTTGAGGACAAGCTTTACATCCAGACAGGAAAATCAAAGGATGTTTCTAAGCAGATTCAGAAGAATCCTAAGGTTGAGCTTTGTGGATTTGCTCAGGGTAAGTGGGTTCGCGTAGCTGGAGAACTTGTTAGAGATGACCGCATCGAAGCAAAAAAGAGCATGCTTGACGCATACCCTTCACTTCAAAATATGTATTTTGCAGAGGACGACAACACAGAGGTTCTCTTCTTCAAGAATGCAACTGCAACATTCTCATCATTCACAGAGGCTCCTCGTACCGTAACATTCTAGAGGAATTTCTAGACACTAAAAGGCACCTGTAGTTAACAAGCTATTAGATTTCATTAGCGAAACGTGTTAGTTGAGCGGGGAAATACTAATGCTTGTTAGTGTAACAGGTGCCTCTTATATTCTGGGCAAAGCCATTAACGTTTTAATTCGAACTTTTCTACTAATTCCTTCAATGAATTTGCGTGCTCGTTCATCTCGTGGCTTAACGCAAGTGACTCTTCTGACGTAGCCGCATTGTTCTGACCAACTGAAGAAATCTCGCCAATGTTCGCAGACATTTCCTTAACAGATACAGCCTGTGAATTTGATGCCTCGGCAATGCTCTTAACCTTCTCAGCAATTCCCTGCACCTGTTCAACCATTCCGTTAAGCTTTTCAGCTGTATCATTAGCTATTGCAATACCTTCCTCGACACTCTTAAGAGATGCACCAATAAGACCTGCTGTGTTCTGAGCAGCCTCAACCGTCTGTCCTGCAAGCTGTGATACCTCAGTAGCAACAACTGCGAATCCCTTACCTGCCTCACCTGCTCTTGCAGCCTCTATAGAAGCATTAAGAGAAAGTAAATTGGTCTGATCAGCAATAGCATTGATAGTATCGATAATCTTCGAAATCTCCTGTGATGAAGCAGAGATTGCATCCATCGCATGTACTACATCCTGCATTCGCTTATTTCCTTCTACGATATTCTCTGCAACCACCTCAACCTCTTTTGAAATTGATGTTGCATCAGTAGAGTTGTTAGAAATCTGCTCTGTAATCTGATTAACTGTAACTGACAAATCATCAACGATATTAGCCTGCGAAGTAACTGTATCTGCAAGATTCTCGCCTGCGCCAGCAATCTGGTTTGCACCATCAGATACCATCTCAGAAACTTCCATGATGTCCGTCATTGAATCAGAAATCTGCTTAGAGAAGCTATCGATTGAATCCTGGATAGCTTTAAAGTCGCCTCGGAAATCTTTTTCAAAGTGAGTGTTAAAGTTTCCAGATGCCATAATTGACATATTCTTTTCTATTTCATCTATACAATATGCGAGGGAAGCAAGTGCACTCTTTAACTGTTTTACTACTCGACCAATTTCATTATCAACATCAAAATCGATATCTACATGAACGTTACCACT
>JAFYYE010000200.1 GCA_017557715.1 Pseudobutyrivibrio sp. | reverse complement strand
GTAGGGGCGTTATTTTCTTTGAAGATAATAAAGGATATCTTTTTGTAGATGATGGTGCATATTTCACTGAAGATATTATTAATACAGAGGGCTTCACTGAAAAGCTCAAGGAATTATCTTCATTAAGCTTGCCTTATGCTTTGATGAGATTTTCTGGTGATAATCTTTCAAAAGAATATTCGTCCGTAGATGCTGAAGCGGCAGAACTAATTATGGAATCTAAATTGATTTCATCTGATTATCTGGAGAGTATTTATCCTAGATTAATAGAGATCCTTAGATTCAATAATAGAGAAACATTACTTGAAAAGCATTTCATGCAGGAGGCTGATTTGAAATCCTTAAACGCTCAGGTCATTGCATCTGTGCTTGAGGTATTCATTCTCAGAAGCAAATACGAAGAAGCTTTTTACATGCTTAAGCATACAAATTCATCCATGTTAAAGCCTGCAGCGGCTACTAAGCTTTGCCAGTACATGATTAATAAAGAACCGGATAAATCAGACGACTTCCTGATTCTTTTCACAGCTAGTCTTATAGCGCAGGGATATGTTCATACTGACATGATAAGATATTTGATTAAATATTTTGTTGGTCCTACAGATCTCATGCTATCTATTTACAATAGTGCCTTTGAAAAGGGTGAGGATGTAGTTGAATTTGGTGAGAGAATTCTTACACAGTCTTTATATAGAGATTTTCTTTCACCAGATATTATGGATGTTTTTGACACTTATATATCCCGCAAAAATAACAGGATGATTGTGGAGGCATTTTTAAATTATCAGTCACACGACTATCTGGCAAATCAGGTAGACATTCCTGAAAAGATTTTTGCTTACATCTATAATCGCTACAAAAAGGGACTTACAGTTTCAGAGAGTATGCGTATTGCATTGCTTAAATATCTTTGTACTAATGATGATTTGGATGAAGATGATTACAATATGTTGGATATTCTTTTGGCTGATTCTATTTTGCGAAATCAGTATTTTGGATTCTTCAGCAAATGCGATGAGCGGCTCAAAATAAAATATCATTTATATGATAAGCATTTTATCGAATTCAACACTGATAAGAGAAAAGCTGTAGATATCGTATATTCTATCAACGGAGCACCAGCTGTTTCTGAAGATATGATAGAAATGTATGATGGTCTTTATGTAAAACAGTTTATCTTGTTCTATGGTGATGAATTGAAATATGAAATTTATAGGGATGATGTATCAGATGAGCCTTTAAAGGCTGAAACTTTTGTATTAAGCGATGAGTACGAACAAAGCCAAGGACGTTATGCATTAATGAATCGTATTTCAAGGCATAGCTTATACAACGAGGCTTATGAGCTTGCTGAGGACGTGAAGATTTATCAAGGGCTTGATTCTGTTACAAGAGAACTATTTTCGATTATTTAAGGAGTTTTATGGGAGCTACAGATGGTGCATATGTAGGAATTGATATAAGTTCAAGGAATACAGTGCTTAGTATTTACAATTCGAATATGGATGAGCCAGCCACTATCAGCACGATTCTCGGCGAGGAAAACTATTCTATTCCTACAGTCTTGGCTAAGAGAGTTGGTATGGGACAGTGGTTCTTTGGTGAAGAAGCCCTTAAAATGAGTCGTTTAAAAGAGGCTGTTCTTGTAGAAGAACTTTACAATCTTGCTCTTAGAGATGGTCAGATTTTTATTGATGCCGAGAACTATAGCGCCAGAGAACTACTTGTTATTTTCTTTAAAAAGCTTTTTTCTATTCCAGGTCCCATGGCTGCTCTTGGCGAGGTTGAAAAGCTTGTTATTTGTGTGGAGCAGATTAATCTTGAGACAATGGAGCTTATGAATTATGTGGCTTCAAAGCTAGGCATTGAACATAATCATCTAATGCTCATAGATAGAACCGAGTGTTTTTATTATTACGCTTTATCTCAGAAGCCAGAGCTGTTTTTGTATAATGTAGCGCTATTTGATTACAGCGGTAACAACATGGTTTCTTGTACTTTAAATCGTAATCAGTCCACCAGACCGCAGGTGATTACCTTAAATGTAATTAATCATGGTGAAATCACAGAAAATAGAGATGAACTTTTTGACAAGGTTATTACAGATACATTTGGAAGTTCACTTTTTTCATCTGTATATCTTGTTGGCGATGGTTTTGATGGAGAGTGGATGAAGCTTAGCCTTTCTCATCTGTGTAAGGGTAGAAAGGTATTCTTAGGCAAAAATCTCTATTCAAAAGGTGCTTGTTATGGCGCATATATAAAGGATGGAAAAAGAGATTGGCCATTTATTTATATTGGAGATAATGACCTCAAGTTAAATCTCTCTATTAAGATTTTAGATAACAACGTTATGAAGTTTTTCACTTTAATCGATGCTGGTGAAAGCTGGTATGATGCAAAAGGCGAATGTGAGGTTATTCTTGATGGTGAGCCAGAGATTGAGTTTTTTATTCAAAAGCCAGAATCAAGAGAAGCTCATTCTGAAGTTTTGGAGCTTACAGATTTACCAAAGCGTGAGAACAGAACGACACGTCTTAGAATAGAAGCCAGACCAGTTTCTGATGTAGATGTGGCGATCACTATTACTGATTTAGGATTTGGAGAGATTTCTCCTGCATCTGGAAAATGTTGGGAACATACTATAACTACAAAGTAGGCATTTATGAGTACATTAATTTATTGTAAAAATGCGTTATCAGCAACGCCATATTATATCGAAGAGGCTTCTTTGAATATCTATTCCTTGGAAGAGCTTAGCTATTACATTCTTAATAATGTTTATTTGCTTTCTTCAAAGCTTATGAATCCTGAGCTTTGTAATTGGATTGGTAGAGAATTAAAGCAGCCTAAGCTTGCTTCAGAGCTTTTGGAATTAGTACAAAGCAGTGCACCTTTGCACATCTTTATTGGTCATATTCTAGGAGCTAATGGTTATGCATCTAACAAGGAAATAAAAGACGTGCTGGCTATTATTTCTACTTTTGAAAATAAGTCTGAGTCTGAAAGAAAGAAGCTTCGCGCGGATCGATTGATGTCTAAGGACAAGCTTGTTGATGCTATATATGAATATGAGACGCTACTTGCTGATGATATAGCAAAGACCATGCCTAAGGTTGTAGAGGGGGATGTTTATCACAATTTAGGAT
>JAFYYE010000199.1 GCA_017557715.1 Pseudobutyrivibrio sp. | reverse complement strand
GATAGGCATCACAGCAGAGGCTTTTATGTCATTCATGAAACGAATGGTAAAAGAGCGTGGTATCACTTTTGTGTTGCCATGCTTTCCTATTACTAACTTAAAATTGCCAACACCAAAGAGCAGACCATACGACCCTAAGAAGACACTTTGTTGGACAGGAATGCTTCCAAATTCTTTTATTGGTGATGCAGAGGTGGAAAGAACCGCTTTCCCATACAACTCACTTGCGGCAATGGGACCAAAGGCTTCTGAGATGATGCAGGACAATTTAAAGGCAGAGTATGTATATGATCAGACTAGTGTTTGGAGATATTGTCTGAATCATGATGCGAAGATTCTTTTTACAGGTGTTAAAGCCAGTGGAAGCAACACTATGGCTATCCACATGGTACCTGATGTGATGGGTGAGGATTGGCCTGTGGAAAACTGGTACGAGGAACGCATCTATAAGATTCGTATAGACGGAGAAGTCAGCGAAAAACCAATTAAGGTGCAGGCAGACCATTGGTACCAGTACTGCATGGAAGAAAGAACATCTGGCAGATTAAAGACTGCAGGCGTGCTTGTGGAAAAAGATATTAATGGCTGTAATCTTGGAGTAGTTAGAAGCTCTAAGGCTATGGTGGATGCATTGGTACAGCTTTGCAATAGGGGCAAGCTAATGTATATGATTCCAAGAAAATACCTTAAGAAGAGATAAGGTGATACGCGATGAAATTAGTATTGATAAATGCAGAGAGCGGTAAGGGCGGCGGACCTGCCACTATTTGTGATGATATATATAACAGCTGTTGCGGCGCCGATGAAGCTAACGAGGCTCTTGTTTGTTACGGTAGACAATGTAATGAAAACACAGCGGTGACCCGATACAAAATAGGAGGAAAGCTTAATCTTATAGGTCATTTAGCTGTTACAAGATTGTTTGACGCACATGGATTAGGTTCGACCATTGCTACAAAAAAGCTTGTAAAGAAGCTTGAAGAATACAAGCCAGATGTTGTAAACCTTCACAATATCCACGGGTATTATATTAACTATAAGATACTTTTCAACTACCTAAAGAAAGCTGGCATTCCAGTGGTTTGGACATTACACGATTGTTGGCCATTCACAGGGCATTGTGCATATTTTGATTTAGCTGGATGTGAAAAGTGGAAAACTCACTGCGAGGACTGCCCACAGAAATCCGCTTATCCAAAATCATCATTATGGGACCGCTCAAAGCAGAATTATGATTTGAAAAAAAAGCTTTTTGCGGGCATAAGCGACAAGCTTACTATTGTTACACCATCTGCTTGGCTTGGAGAATTGGTAAAGGAATCATTCCTAAAAGAATGCAGAATAGAAGTAATTAATAATGGTATTGATTTAAATATCTTTAAGCCTTCAAAGGGAAGCTACAAGAAGACACACGGAATTGAAGGCAAGATAATGGTGTTAGCACTTGCTTCTGAGTGGACTGTGCGAAAAGGTTTTGAGGATATAAAATATATTGGACAGAATCTTCCGGAGAACTACCAGCTCGTAATCGTAGGTCTTCAGGAAGAGCAGGTGAAGGAAGTGCCTGAGGGCATAATAGCCATCACAAGAACTGATAATGTGCAGCAGCTTGTGGAGATATATTCAGAGGCAGATGTGTTTGTAAATGCGTCTGTAGAAGACAATTTCCCTACAGTAATTCTAGAGGCACTCGCCTGTGGAACACCGGTGGTGACCTATGACACTGGAGGCTGCAGAGAAGAAGTAGATGAAGGTTGCGGAGTACTGGTAGAAAAGTACAAAAAGCAACAGCTTATTGATGGAATAATTAAGTTTGGAGCTAAGACAGAATTGGTATCAGAAAAATGCTTAGCAAAAGCCAAAAACTTTGAAAAGCATGCTATGTATAAAAAGTATGTAGAGCTGTTTGAACAACTATCAAAAAACTAATTAAAACTTATATTAAGAATTATTAAAGATTAGTGAAATCTATTGATTTTATAGGGGTTGAGCTTTAGAATATACTCAGTAAACTATAGAATATAGATTTATATTAAAAAAATACATTAAAGAAAGGGGTTACTATGAAAAATGTAAAGTTATTAAGAGGTGTTGCTACGATTGCAATGGCAATTACATTATTCATGACAGCTAGAGTAGATGCTTTTGCTATGAGTGATGTAGCTCAGCAGCACGCTAGACAGCTTACAGCTGACGAGATTGGAGTTATCGCAAGCATATTTGACGATCAGTGGTATGCAAAGAATTATCCAGATGTGCCAAAGGTATATGGATATGAGAGAGCTGCTTTATTAAACCATTTTGTTACATTTGGTATCTGGGAGCAGCGTCAGCCAGCAGTTGATTTTAACGTAGATGTTTATGCTACAAGAAATCCTGATTTACACTATCAGTATGGCGATGATATTGTTGCGTACTATATGTTCTATTCATACTTCCCAGCTGAGCGACAGAAGAGAACATTCCCTACATTAGCAGATGCTTACAGAAATAATACAGATGTTTATTCTGTATATGATTTTGTAAAGGGACAGTATGGACCAAGGAAAGGCGCAGTTCCTGTATCTACTAGAAACTACCATCCTGATTTAATAATAAATGAAGGGGGTGCACCTAAAACTGAAGCAGAATATTATGCTAGTTTGAGTTTTGAAGAAAAGCGAAGATTGTTTAATAATTAATAACTGCAAAAACAGAATATTGATACTTTTAGAGGGCTTGTCAAATTGGGCAAGCCTTCTTTTTGAGTTATATAATATAAAGTATTTTAATGAGGCGGCAATATTATATACAAGAAATTAAAATTGATTTTAGTAGAAATAAATGTATATAATTAATCAGGGGAAAATAAGTAAAAATATAGGT
>JAFYYE010000198.1 GCA_017557715.1 Pseudobutyrivibrio sp. | reverse complement strand
GTGCCTTATTGATAAAAGCATTGTAGCCACTCCTACCAAGATAGTTAAGCTGGCTGATTATTCCATACAGGTTAATTCGCTTACAGCTCCTTATCTGGTTAAGTTCCTATCTGATGTGGAATCCTTCAATCCTCAGATTAAAGAGTGGGTTTCTACTAGTAGATTAGGCTGGATAAATGAACAGGATGAGAATGGCGAACAAAAAACAATGTTTATGCCTTATGACAAGGAAGTGGTTTTCGATAATGAGGCCAATACAAAAGCATTGTTTGATTCTATCAGAGAGCACGGCAGCAAAGAAACCTGGTATTCCCTGATTAGGGAGATAAGAGCTAGAAAGCAGACAGAAGTTTTAATTAATCTTGCTGCAAGCTATGCATCAGTTTTAGTGGAACCCTGTGGAGCATTACCTTTTATCGTTTCACTGTGGGGCGGTACTGGTATTGGTAAGACCGTAGTTTTAATGCTGGCCACATCAGTGTGGGCGGACCCATCAGAAGGTACTTATATGACAGATGCCAAGGCCACATCAACAGCTATGGAGATTAGACTTAATATCCTTAACAGCTTACCTATGACACTGGATGATATGGCTCAGGTCAAAAATCAGTATGATGAGGACTTTTCACAGTTGATTTACAGATGGTGTGCTGGTAAAGGCCGTGACCGTTCCAATGTCAATCTAGGACTTAACAAGCTTACCAGTTGGAGAAACTGCACTATCACTAACGGAGAGCGTTCCTTGGTAGATGAGTCCACACAGGGCGGTGCTGTTAACCGTGTTATTGATGTTGAAGCAAGCGGTGAGGCGCTCTTTTCAGGGCAAGATGGTAACAGGGTAGCCAATACTTTAAGAAAGAATTTTGGACACTCTGGTAAGGACTTTATAGAGCTTATAGAGGCAATGCCTAACACTGATTTAATGGCAATAGTTAACAAGTATTTTGAAGCCATCAAAGAAGAGGCTGCTAGGCAGGGCTGCGAAAAGGAAGATAAGCAGATAATGCCAATGGCCTTAATTCTTACAGCGGATGAGCTGATAGAAGAGCATCTGTTTAAGGATGGTATCAGATTAGATCTATCAAAGTGTGTTAGCTATCTGAAGAACAAAGGCGAGGTATCAGAGCACAAGAGAGCTTATGAATATGTTTGCGACATGATTAATTCTCACATCGGTTTCTTTGCTCACGGTAAAAACGATATGGAGACATGGGAACGTGCTATTCCAGTTTGGGGATTCTTCGAACAGCGCAAAGGTGATGTTTGGGCTGCGGTGTTACCAGGAATGTTTGACAAGCTTCTTAAGGAAGGTGGATTCCAAGGTAGAGCTTTTAAGAGCTGGGCTAAGAAAGAGCACCTATTAGATTCTGATTATGGCAGGGTAACCAAAGTTATAAGAACAGGAACAACAACTAATAGATACATAGTTCTTAAAATGCCTAACGAACCTACAGAAGAGGAGTTGGCAGATAACGAGGAATGTCCATTCATTTAATGTTACCAATTACAAGCCCAGTAAAATTAAGTGTGTTACCACTGTTACCAGTTCTAGACAATGACTTCTTAATAGAAAAAAAAAAAATTAAAATATTCGTTCTCGCGCGTATAGGATATTTTCAAAAAAAGTGGTAACACCGGTAACATCCGCATAAATACTGAGTTTGCACCGGTAACAAAAGTGGTAACAAAGCGGTAACAAGTGGTAACAAAAGGGGGAATTTATGAACATAAAACAAATCCAATGGACCATGGATAAGTGTAATGCCTTGCTGGCAATACCTCAGAACTATCCTCTGGATGAGGAGACAGCTCAAAAGGTAAAAGAAACATCAGAACACTACGTCAAATTAGCTAAAGGCAATGAGGAGTTCAAACAGGCAATCCTAAATACACTTATCTTTATCGATGATATGGATAAAGCATATAGAAATTACAAGAAAAAGATGGAGGTGATAACAGATGGTTAAGCAATGTGACATTTGTGGAATGACATTTGAAGGTAGCAATAATGCAAGATATTGTTGCCAGGAATGTAAAAAGAAGGCGCAAATTCAAAGGCAAAAAGAATACAAAGCTAAGCGCAAAATTCAGAAGGATTTAAAGGCTAGACAATCTACAGTATTAGATAATAATGCCAAAAATGCCAAGAGGCAGGGCTTAAGCTACGGCAAAATGAAAGCTCAGGAGTTTGCACGAACAATAAAGGTTGAAAGACCTAAAAAGCTTGATGATTACAAGCATAGAAAACAGCAATTCGATGAGATTGTTGAACAGAATTTAGCAAATGCTAATTAGGGAGAAAACTAATTATGGGAAAACCAAAATATTATTGGTACGGAATAGTAAAAACAATGATTATGAATGCACCAAAGCATTCGCCCAATGAGTCAGAACAGCTGGCGAAAATAAATGAGGCTATGGTTGATGCATCTGATTACATCAAAACTCTTCCTAATGGAGATTTGAGAATGAAAGCGGTAGATATGATTCTGATCAGGCAGTCAAAGAACTATGAAGGAGCTGCTATGGAGCTTCACTATGAAGCTAAAACCATTCAGAAATGGGTTAGCAATTATATTTACCTGGTAGGAAGAAAGGCAGGGTACTGACATGGTAGGAAGGATGCCAGCTGTTAGAGCTAGAAACTCTTTTAGATGCTCTAAGCAGATGTGGAAGATGATTGAAAGGACAGAAAAGGCAATACAGGATGAAGTATCTAGACAGTTAGACTTAGTTAACTGCTCTTGTATGCTTGCATTATATCGTTACTGGGGATGGAGAACAGAGCGATTATCCAATCTGCTAGAGCTCCAAGAAGAAATCTATGCAGAATGTGGTTCCAACAATGATATGAGTATGATTCGACTTTTAGATGAAGAGTGTGACATTGAGTTAACTAATCACGAAGGTGTCAGCTACAGGAATGTAATATTCCTTAACTCTGATATAGACGAAGGAAAGCCTTTGACTGCTGCACAGTGGTTAGCTATGAGGCAGAACCAAAAGAAGTGGGTAGAAGCTCAGATAACAGCCTGTATTTGTTTATCCCTTCACAGAAAAGAGGGATGGGGATTCAAAAGGCTGCGTGAGTTAATGGTCCACATGCAGGATATCAAAGAGGAATTTGATTACAATCCAAAGTTAATTGTTAAGGCAGTTAAGGATGAAGCAAATTATGATTGGGTAGCTGATTTGGAGGTAAAAACAAATGAGTGAAGCACTTAGAACATTTCCAGAGTATGTAGAGCACTATGCAAAGGCTAAGCATATTTCATACGAAGAAGCCATGGAACACGCAATTGTCAAAGCATTTGAGTTAATGAAAGGAGAAAGCCATGTTGAAAAAAGGTGATACTATCAGAGCTTCCAGCACAGAAGAGCTAGTAGATATTTCTACAGAGCTTGAGAGCCAAGGTTATACCACTGATTTCCTTTATGAAAAGGATGGTGTGAAGGGTAGTGGTGTGTGATTATTAGATGCCCTAAATGAGCAAATACAAGCTGTAGAAGAGGTGTGAATTATGGGTAAGCTAGACAATTATGTCTGTGATGGGCAGATGGATATATTTAATTTCTTGCAAATAGAATCTGAAGAACCTACACGTGAGCAAGCGGTTGAAATTGAAAAACTAGATTATTGGAAGAAACCTTTAATGGACCGTGTTCATCCAAGGGTTAAGCATTTATTTACCCAGATGATGAAAGGACCTAAATCAGATACACATAGATATATTCTTCAGTGTTATGCCTATAACAATACTTTAGAGCGTATGACAGAAGTATGTCAGACCACTTATGGAACAGGCAGTTTTACAACAGATAAAGGTGTTGTTTCGTATGATTCTAAAGGATGGATATATAAATACAATGAGCCTTGGGAGGGTGTTTACCAAGAGCAATATACTTGGAGAGAGTTTGCTAGGAAAATTATTGAACTCATAGAAGCAAAAGTTTATGTGGATGATTTTGAACCTATGTGTGAACATTCTTTACATACCTGTAATGCTAAAGAACTCTGGAAGGTAGCAGATAGCTTAGAAACAGAATGTCCTCACACCTGTTGTAGAAGCTGCAAAGTAAGAATGTGTGGTGCTAGATGTAATGGTTCAGAAGAACCTACTCCAGTAATAGAAGATATAAAAAATATTCCAAAACAATGTTGTGGTGTTACTCCTTGGTTGCGTAAATCTAGATGTTGTAGATGGAATGAGGAGAACCCTCAAATGTACTTAATGTATTATATCTGTCCTAAATGTGGAAAAACAGTGGTTGACGAAACAGGCTGGGTTAAGAATAGACATGGTACCTATGAGGAGGCTAGCCAAAAAGCATTAGAGGATTGGAATAATCCAGAGACAGTTTTTGAGATTAAAGAGTTTAATGATCCTAAAAATGGCAATTATGTAATGTGTTCGTTAGATGAGCGTGAAGAATTTGAAAAGCTATACGGTATAAGTTATGAGGATTACAAGAGACCGTTAATAGAAACTGCAAATGAAATATACAGAAAAAAAGAAATCGACAGCTCAAAATTGAGCAGTCAAATCATAAAGATAGGAGGATAGAATTGTGATAATCAATAATCAGAATTACAAAGAAATAATTATTACTACTACTGATGGAGAACTGATAGCAGATATTACAGATGAGAACATCATCGAGCAGAACGGATATAGAGTCGAGTGTGTACCTGAAGACGATTAACCTAAATTATTATTGGTACTATTATCTGGATTAGAAACAGGAGTTTTTACTCCGTTTATGTTTCGCACATGGTAATTATCATAGTTTCCGTTTTCAATCTGTCGCACGAATTGAGAACGGGACATGTTAGCTCCAGTGTAATTATCATGAAAAGATGTATTTCTGCCAGTTGATGACTGTGATGTTACTGATATTCGTTTACTCATAACATTATCCTTTCTGCCAGAGGTACACACTCAACATCTATAAAAATAATTGTAACTTGAAAACTAAATAATGGCTAGTAAAAATGTGTAAAAATTACACAAAAACCCTTGACTAATACACAATAATTGTGTATTATATAATCACAAGGAGGGAGCAGATGAAACAAAGAGATTTGATTAAGAAGCTAGAAAATGCGGGATTCAAATTTGTTAGACATGGTTCCAAGCATGATGTTTACGCAAGAGGTTCTG
>JAFYYE010000197.1 GCA_017557715.1 Pseudobutyrivibrio sp. | reverse complement strand
TTACAATTGATGTCACTACTTCATTTGCTTTCAATTATGACAGTTTTAGCAATATTTTTCTATAAATAAAAGGAGCCTCCAACTTGGAGACTCCTTACGTCACTATTCCCTATGAAGCTGCCTGAGCAGAATCCTCATCCTCAGCATCAGCAACCTGATTCTTTGCTGCAATAACCTCAACAACTACTTGGTCAGCGTTTGTGGTTACATCAACTTTCTTATTCTTTGAAATAGCAAGATCTGCAACCGTTACTGTATCACCAAGTCTCAGTGAGCTACAGTCTATTTCAATCTTCTCAACTACATCTTCGGCCTTTGCTTTGTAAGCCACCTCTGATACTAGCTGCTCTAAAACACCTTCTGTAACTGCTTCCTTGTTTTCAAGAACAACCTCTGCTGTTGCATGGATAACCTCACCTTTAACAAGCTCCTGGAAATCCATCTCTACAATCTGATGCTTGGCTGCATCATAATGTAGCTCCTTAAGTAACACATTGTACTTCTTTCCTTCCAAATCAAGTGTCATCTGAGTGTGTCCACTCTTTCTTAAGCTTTCAGCCTCTTTAACCTCGAACTGGAGTGGGATTGATTGTTCGATATCCTTACCGAACAGGTTACCTGTAACGTAGCCTTCTCTTCTCAACCTCTTTGCTTTCTTTTCCATGTCACGTCTTTGTACTCTGTAAGTATCCATTTGTCTCTTCCTCCTAAAATACAAATATTTGAGCAGGGAAATTTGCGGAATGTCGATATTCAATTGGCGTTTCGTATTTTCTCGTGTTCGACTATGTTATAGTCCTCTTCTTTAAAATAGTCAAGTCTAATATTCGAGTATTTACGGATGGCGATAGATCCTAGTCCCAGCCCTGGAATCTTATACTGAATCAATTCCTCATTTGGCTTGGCAAACGGTATCGCCTTTGCGATATCAAATGCCTCTCCAGAGTAAGATACTAGATACAGTGCATATAACTATTCCAACCAAGAACGGAAGAACTAAAACAAATGCCACATCAGGTGGTGCGCTAAATCCATATTTTGCAGCTTCCTCCATCCCACGGTAATTGTATGCCACTACAGCACACATCCAGTCAGAAAGAAGCGCAGCTATAATCATCAACAAAACAGATAGTTTCTTCATAGTTCCCCCCTAAAAATTTGAAGTTATCGAACTCTTTCTCTCACATAAGAGCCCTACAAGCTGCGATTTTCCTACATCTTCAATAGATTCATCACCAATGTAGTCATGATATCTTTTTCTTCTGGATTTGATTCTGCAATCATAAGTGTAATAGCAACGAGAGCTCCATCGCTAATGACTTTTTGACCATCTCGTATTAAAGCATCATTTTTGTCTAAGAACTCTAGAAAAAGCGATGCTGCTATTCTCTTACAACCATCAGCAAATGGATGATCCTTTATCATAAAGTACAAAAGATTTGCAGCCTTTTCTTCTAATGATGGATATACCTCACCGCCAAATACATCTTGATATACTGCTGCAAGAATTCCTTCTACTTTTCCTGCTTCTTTTTCTACGCCAAATACATCTGAACTAAAACTGTCTTCCATATGATTAATCATATTTCTACAATCTTCATATGTAATTCGATAAACAGGCTTATTTCCTTCTGGTTTGCTCAGCGACTGATGGTCATACTGATCAAGAAGAACTAAAGCCTCGGTATATAGTTTTACTGCTCGAAGGACCTCTGTTTCTTCAATCTCCAAAGTGTTTGCAATAATCTTTGATTGAATTTCAACTGTCTTATTTAAGGCTGCCAGTCTCTTTTCATTGATTGCATAGCCCTTCATGATATATTGCTTTAGAACATTGTTTGCCCATCGTCTAAAAGCAATACCTCTCTTTGAATTAACTCTATATCCAACAGATAGAATCATATCCAAATTATAAATCTTCGGTTTTCTACCCCCGGAACTTTTATCGGAAATTCCGATAGAAGTATCATCAAGTTCTCCTTCAGAAAGAATATTATTAATATGCTCACTTATAGTAGCTTGCCTTACATCAAACAATTCTTCCATTTGCTTCTGTGTAAGCCACACTGTTTCCTTATCTGGACTTACTTGAACTTCTATATTCTTATCCCCATCTGTAAATAAAACAATTTCAGTTTTCATAGCATCAGCTCCTCTTATATCTATCTTTTATTCTATCGTTTTACATCTAGAAACTCTACTTCGAATTGTCTTTCTCAACTACACTTAAATCCACGTAATCTTCTGGATATCCGCAACGTCGCAGGTAGTCTTTTCCGCCATCAACACATACTGCTCCACAAGAACATGATTTAAAATCATGTCTAGACACTGACTCTATAATATCTCCACATTTAAGACATTTGATGCAGTTTTTAATTATTACCATCATTTTCTGTTGAATCCAAATTATCACACAGTCTCTCTACAGGTCCAAGATATTCATAATATGCTTCTTTCTCTAACTCAGATAATGCTTGGGCTATTTCAGTAATATTTTGTTCACAGTCTTGTTTGATCATATTATTCCTCATTTGTATATTTCTATGATATTTACTATACTAATAGAATAGTATGATTTAGTCAATACCAATAGTATAATTATCTATATTATTAATAAACGAGGTTAAAAAACATGAACGAAAATTATGGAGAGCAAATAAAAAACTATCGCATAAATTTAGGCATGAC
This sequence comes from Pseudobutyrivibrio sp., assembly GCA_017557715.1. Classification (GTDB taxonomy): domain Bacteria; phylum Bacillota; class Clostridia; order Lachnospirales; family Lachnospiraceae; genus Pseudobutyrivibrio. The sequence goes on along the minus strand of JAFYYE010000197.1, from coordinate 2,464 downwards.
ACAAAACCAGGTAGCAAAAGAACTTGATGTAACTCCAGGATACATCAGCAATGTTGAAAATGGGCGTACTGCCACGTCCCTTAGACTTCTTATTTACTATTCTAAACTTATGGGAATTACTTTAGATGAGCTTGTTGGAAAATTAGAACCAGCCTATCAAAAGTCGGCAACCGACAATGCTCTTTGGAATGCAATAAAAACACTTAATGATAATCAAAAAGAAAAGCTCTTGGCTACAATTAAAATATGGAAACAATAAAGAGCAGTTTATCTTTCGATAACTGCTCAATGTATAGTTCAATATTCAATTAGGTCGACAAACCTGAATTGACCGAGCTCTTTAGAGCGAGGGATGCTTCTTGACCGTAAGGTCAAGAAGATGGGCTCAACTCAACAAACCTCGATTGTCTATGCTCTTTAGCCTATACTCCAATAACAAACCACTAATCCCAAGCAAACCAAAGATGGAATAAAAAGAATCCTTCGCATCTTCTTACTTCCTAGTTGAATGTATAAATACCCTAAAAGGTTTGCAATAAAAAGAGGGAATAATCCCATTGTTAATGCCATTCCGCCTCGTTCCCAATCTTTCATTGGTATCATTGCATCTGGATAAGCTACCACATCACTTCCAGAAACAAACAAATAACCAAAATAAAGCAGACAAGCGCTAGCACATAAATTCAGTATAATTAACATCAAATTAGTTATCTTTTTCAAAATCCATTTCTCCTAAAATCATTTTTATCTACTATATCTTATTTCTGTGCATCAAGAAAGCCTTGTGGAAACATTTTTACAAATACCTCCACAGGGCCGATTTTTAGCCATTTCCCAAGCCTATAAGCCCAATTATTATATAGAGAAAGACTATTTAATGAAATCCATCCATAGTTTTTTGTAGCAATTATATCTTTTAATATTCCAAAGGTTTCTCTAACCATGTTGTTAGGAAGATACTGGTATTGTGTAAAAGCTGCAATACCTGATATTTTGGCATTTGTGTATCGTTTTGCTATCATCACTCCTCTAAATACATGAAAGTTGTTTGTGACAATGCATATCTTCATGTCGTTATCTGTATCTATTAGTTTTAGTGCATTACTAATATTTTCATCAGTATCAACTGAATCCTTTTCCACTAGAATTCTATCTTTATTAATTCCTTGTGATAAAAGATATTCTTGTCCACCTTCTCCTTCAGAGATAGATTCATTAGCCCCTTGTCCGCCTGTAACTATGACTTTGGTATCAGGATTATTATTTAGATATTCAATAGCTGAATCAAGCCTAGCTTTATAAACTACACTTGGTCCCCAGTCTCTCATTTGAGCGCCTAAAACAATAATATATTCAGCTCCACTTTCACCTTTTGAAAAGAACTGAGTAAGGATACATCCTTGGCAAATGACAAAAATGGTAAGGCATATTGCTACTATGCTTCTAAAAGCATATTTTATAGCTTTCGGAATTTTAGGCCATAAACTTTTTTTATCCATCAAATATAGAAAGCCCCAAAATATAGCCGCAAAGATCCATATAATAAATGAAAAGGTACCACTTCCTACCATGAATACCGCTACAGAGTAAACCAATGAAAGAATAGCAAGAAGTGCATACACTCGTCTTAGCTTATGCATTACTGGGCAGCCGTTTTCACTTCTTAGGGTTTCTACTATTTCTTTTAATCTATTTATTTCTGACATGATTAATTATCCTCATCAAAAACTATTTTCTTAAAGCTTCATTAATAATATAAGATGCCTCTTTATATACTTCTAGATTCTTATACCCTTTAGTAAGCATCATATCTATACCAAGCACATCTGAATGTAGTTTATATTTTAGACGATCGGATACTATGATTTGAGCAATTTCTTCTTCACCGATGAAAATACTGCATGGTGCAATAGGTCCAAAACCATAATCACAGAGACAACTCACATAAGCATTACATTTAGGGCATAAGTATATAGCATTTCCTGCGACTGGCCCTGAAAATGTATTCCCACATGTTTTGCATTCCAAATTCTCCATACTTTTTCTATCTCCTTACTAGTTTTAAATCGGAGTGACGCGATTTGAACGCGCGACTTCTACATCCCGAATGTAGCGCTCTACCATCTGAGCCACACCCCATAAAGTAAATGGCTGCAAAGAATACTCCTTGCAGCCTTATATATTTTAGCGGGTAAGCTTAGCTTGAACCCGCAGTGTCGAGTTTAGGCCTCCACATTGTGGAGGAATTGACGTCTTTTCATAAGCAAGACCTCCTCTCCTAAATTCAACATTTATTATAGCCTAGTGCTATATCTTTTTCACTCATAGAAAGGACATTTTTCTTTAATGCATTGTTGATTCATGCTGTGAAATTCACAAGTCTGTGGTTCGTATTCTAGTTTTACGTCGAAGTGATTGTTGATATATTCAATGCCATGCTTAAATGCAATCATGGCATCTCTCT
>JAFYYE010000022.1 GCA_017557715.1 Pseudobutyrivibrio sp. | reverse complement strand
CGTAAAATCCAAGGTATTTTCTACCTTGGATTTTTACAAAATATAAAAAGGGTAGAAAAGGAGCAAGATGAAAGCATTTTTAATTTTGGAAGATGGTACAGTTTTTGAGGGAACAAGCATCGGTTCAACAAGAGAAGTTGTCAGCGAAATAGTATTTAATACTTCAATGACAGGCTACCTTGAGGTTCTCACAGATCCTTCTTATGCGGGGCAGGCAGTTTGCATGACTTATCCATTGATTGGAAATTATGGAATTACACCAGATATGGAAAGCAGCAGACCATGGACAGATGGATTTATCGTAAGAGAGCTCAGCCGTATTCCTTCAAACTTCCGTTGCGAAGGTACCATTCAGGATTTCTTAGTTAAGCATGATATCCCAGGTATTGCTGGTATCGATACAAGAGCCCTTACAAAGATTCTTCGAGAGAAGGGCACAATGAACGGAATGATTACCACAAATGAGAATTACAATTTTGAGGAAATCAAGCCAAGACTTGAAGCTTATGCTACAGGTGATGTGGTAACAAAGGTTACCTGTGACACAAGCTCAGTGTTAAAGGGTGCAGGAAAGAGAGTTGCACTTTTAGATTTTGGCGCAAAGAAGAATATTGCAAAGTCTCTTAACGACAGAGGCTGCGAGGTTACAATTTACCCTGCCCACACAAAGGCAGAAAAAATCCTTTCATCTAATCCAGACGGAATTATGCTTTCAAACGGACCTGGAGATCCAAAGGATTGCGGACCTATTATAGATGAGATTAAAAAGCTTTATGACAGCGATGTTCCAATCTTTGCCATCTGCCTTGGACATCAGCTTATGGCACTTGCAACAGGTGCAGATACACATAAGATGAAGTACGGTCACAGAGGAGGAAATCATCCTGTAAAGGATCTAGAGACAGGACGTGTGTATATTTCATCTCAAAATCACGGCTACGTGGTAGATGTGGACAAGCTTGATCCAAAGGTTGCCACACCAGCCTTCGTAAATGTAAATGATGGCACCAACGAAGGACTTAAATACACTGGAAAGAACATATTCACTGTTCAGTTCCATCCTGAGGCATGCCCAGGACCACAGGACAGCGGATACTTGTTTGATAGATTTATTAACATGATGGGAGGAGAGCAGTAATGCCAAAGAGAAGTGACATTAAGAAAGTAATGGTGATTGGCTCGGGTCCTATCGTCATCGGACAGGCAGCGGAGTTTGACTATGCTGGAACTCAGGCTTGCCGTTCACTTAAGGAAGAGGGCATGGAGGTATGCTTGGTAAATTCAAACCCAGCTACCATCATGACAGATAAGGAAATTGCAGATCAGGTTTATATTGAGCCTCTTACTGTTGATGTATTAAAGCAGATTATTATCAAGGAGAAGCCAGATTCACTTCTTCCAACACTTGGTGGACAGGCTGGACTTAACCTTGGTATGGAGCTTGCTGAAAGTGGATTCCTTGAGGAGCAGGGAGTGAAGCTTATCGGTACAACAGCAGAGACAATCTTCAGAGCTGAGGACAGACAGGCCTTCAAGGATACAATGGAAAAGCTTGGAGAGCCAGTGGCAGCATCACTTGTTGTTAACACAGTAGAGGATGGTATCAAGTTTACAAATACTATCGGTTATCCGGTAGTTTTAAGACCTGCTTACACACTTGGTGGTTCAGGCGGTGGTATCGCTCACAATCAGGCAGAGCTTGTTGAGATTCTTACAAACGGTCTTCGTCTTTCACGTGTACATGAGGTACTTGTAGAAAGATGCATCGCTGGCTGGAAGGAAATCGAGTACGAGGTAATGCGAGATGCAGCAGGTAACTGCATCACAGTTTGTAACATGGAAAACATCGACCCTGTTGGTGTACATACAGGTGATTCAATCGTAGTTGCTCCTTCACAGACACTTGGTGATAAGGAGTATCAGATGCTTCGTACATCTGCACTTCGTATTATCGATGAGCTTGGCATCACAGGTGGATGTAACGTTCAGTACGCTCTTCATCCAGAGAGCTTTGAGTACTGCGTAATCGAGGTAAACCCTCGAGTATCTCGTTCATCAGCACTTGCTTCAAAGGCAACAGGTTACCCAATCGCAAAGGTAGCAGCAAAGATTGCCCTTGGATACACACTTGATGAGATTCCAAACGCTATCACAAAGAAGACATTCGCATCATTTGAGCCAATGCTTGATTACTGCGTAGTTAAAATTCCACGTCTTCCATTTGATAAATTCATCACTGCTACCAGAAAGCTTACAACTCAGATGAAGGCTACTGGTGAGGTTATGAGTATCTGCAACAACTTCGAGGGAGCCCTTATGAAGGCTATCCGTTCACTGGAGCAGCATGTGGATTCTCTTATGAGCTACGATTTCTGCGACATGACAGATGAGGAGCTTGCAGAGGCACTTACAGTTGTAGACGATAGAAGAATCTACTGCATTGCAGAGGCACTTCGCCGTGGCGTTAGCTATGAAAAGATTCATGAAATCACCAAGATTGATGTTTGGTTTATAGATAAGATTAAGATTCTCGTTGAGATGGAGCAGAGACTTGCTTCAGAGGAACTTACAGTTGAGCTTCTTAAGGAAGCAAAGAGAATTGAGTTCCCAGATAACGTAATTGCGGATTTGAACGGAAAGATGACTGAGGAAGAAGTTCGCAAGATGCGTTACGATAACGGCATCGTTGCTGCATATAAAATGGTTGATACTTGCGCAGCAGAGTTTGATGCCATGACCCCTTACTACTACAGTGTATACGGTAGTGAGAACGAGGCTGTTCAGACTACAGGTCGCAAGAAGGTTCTTGTACTTGGTTCTGGTCCTATCCGTATCGGTCAGGGTGTTGAGTTCGACTACTGTTCAGTTCATGCTACCTGGGCATTTGCCAAGGAAGGCTGGGAGACAGTTATCGTAAACAACAACCCAGAGACAGTTTCTACAGACTTTGATATTGCTGATAAGCTTTACTTCGAGCCTCTTACAAACGAGGATGTAGAGTCAATCGTAAATCTTGAGAAGCCAGACGGAGCTATTGTACAGTTCGGTGGACAGACAGCTATCAAGCTTACAGAGCACCTTATGAAAATCGGTGTGCCAATTCTTGGTACAAAGGCAGAAGATGTTGATGCAGCAGAGGATAGAGAGCTCTTTGATGAGATTCTTGAAAAAACACAAATTCCAAGAGCAGCCGGTGGTACAGTATTTACGGCTGAGGAAGCAAAGGAAGTTGCAAACAGACTTGGCTACCCAGTTCTTGTTCGTCCTTCATACGTACTTGGTGGTCAGGGGATGCAGATTGCCTTCAACGATGAAGAAATCGAGAAGTTCATGGATATCATCAATCAGATTGCTCAGGATCATCCAATCCTTGTAGATAAGTACTTACAGGGTAAGGAGATTGAGGTTGATGCTATCTGTGATGGTGAGAACATCTTAATCCCTGGTATTATGGAGCATATCGAGCGTACTGGTATCCACTCAGGTGATAGTATTTCGGTATATCCTGCTCATACAATCAGCCAGGATATTAAGGATAAGATTGTAGATTACACAGAGCGACTTGCAAAGGCACTTCACGTACTTGGTATGATTAATATCCAGTTCATCGCAATGGACGGAGAGGTTTATGTAATCGAGGTAAACCCTCGAAGCTCTCGTACTGTACCATACATAAGTAAGGTTACAGGTATTCCAATCGTTGACCTTGCAGCAAAGGCAATTCTTGGTCACAAGATTACTGATATGGGATATAAGCCAGGCTTACAGCCAGAGGCAGATTACATCGCCATCAAGATGCCAGTATTCTCCTTCGAGAAGCTTCGCGGTGCCGAGATTTCCCTTGGACCTGAGATGAAGTCTACTGGTGAGTGCTTAGGTATTGCAAAGACCTTCGAGGAGGCTCTTTATAAGGCATTCCTTGGAGCAGGAGTTGTTCTTCCAAAGCACAAGCAGATGATTATCACAGTTAAGGATGCCGACAAGCCAGAGGCACTTGAGGTTGCAAAGAGATTTGAGAAGCTTGGTTACACAATCTATGCTACACGTTCTACCGCAAAGTACTTGCAGGAGGGTGGCGTTGAGGCTCGCTGGGTAAACAAGATTACTCAGGAATCTCCAAACGTAATGGACCTTATCCTTGGACATAAGATTGACCTTGTTATCGATACACCTACTCAGGGACATGGTGACAAGACAAGAGATGGCTTCCTCATCAGAAGAAATGCTATCGAGACCGGTATCAACTGTATCACAGCGATGGATACCGCAGTTGCTCTTGCAACATCACTTGAGAGTGCCACAACAGAGTACACACTTGTTGACGTAGCAAAGATATAATATACTTACATTATTCTTAATCTTAATGGGGAGAGGATATGCGAGTATTGTTAAATATTGTGTATTGGATAGGGATTTTTGTAGCAGGGGTTTTAGCGTTGAAATACGCTATAGCCCCTGTTAGTTATGTTGTTTTAGGAATTGCAGCAGTTGGTCTTGCAATCTCAATTTTTAAGTCTGTGAAAAGTGATGATTATTTAAAAGGAACATTGGCGCTAAACAAAAGCAGAAATATCCCTGTGTATGATTTTATTCGTGTGTTTGCGGTAATTAGTGTAATCACCATTCATGTTCTTTCATTAGATTTAGTTTTTGCAGCAGGGTATGAGAATACTTTGTATTATAAAACTTTGGATTTTATAGTATGGTGGTGCCTGAACTGCAACATTATTTTCGTTATGCTTTCTGGAGCATTGCTACTTCCTTACAGAGATGAGACAGTGCTTACATTCTATGGAAAGAGACTTTCTAAAATAGTTATTCCCCTTATAGTTTATTATCTATGGTATTCATGGGCATTTGGCCAAATTACAGGTGCTGCTTCATTACCAAATGTATTTAAAAAGCTGGCTACAGCAGATTTTAGTGACAATGCTACTGACCATTTTTGGCTTGTGTATGTGCTTATTGCTGTGTATATTTTGATAGCTTTCTTGAGACCTATGTTGAAGAATTATCCTTATAAATTCTTAACAGGTCTTGTTATTGCTACAGTTTTAATTCTGACATTCTTTACCTATGTTCCATTTAATATTGAGATGGATGGAATATATTTGGGATGGGTTTTGGTAGCAGTTGTAGGATTCTGGTGTGCGAAGGATGAGACCAGAAAATATGATACAGTGCTGATAATTATTGGTATCTTAAGTAGTATTCTCATGTGGGTAATCTACAGATTTGACTCAAGCTATGGCTTGACGTTATCGAACTTATCACCATACCGATTGCTTGTTGCTATGGGAGTATTTGCCTTCTTCTTTAAAATAAAGGATAAATTGAAGAGCCTATATTTGATCAGGTTGATAAGTAAATATAGTTACGGAATAATGCTTGTACATTATTGGGTGGTAGGATATTTGGAAATGAAAATAGGAATTAATTCTTCCACAAGATGGACCGGGGCATATCCGCTTCTTTCTATTATAGTAGCTTTGATTTTATCGCTGATAGTAGCTTATCTAATAGATAATTTTGTATGTGTAATTTTTACAGCTGCTATAGATTTATTAAAAAAGAAATAATAAATAAAATTACGAATTGATGAAAACGAAGGAGAAATAAGGAATAACTATATGGCAGGAATATTATATGGAATAGGTGTAGGCCCTGGAGATCCAGAAATGCTTACACTTAAAGCTGTTAGAGCAATTAAAGAGGCGGATGTTATTTGTTTGCCAAAGGCAGATAAGTATGAGTGCCGTGCTTTTCAAATAGCACTTCCCGTGGTTACGGAGCTTAAATATAAAAAGACCATAAGCTTTGATTTTGAGATGACAAGGGATGAAGAGGCTCTTGCCAGAATGCATGCTGAATTCTATGAGAAGTACAGACAACTCATTATGGAGGGGTACAACCTTGCCTTTCTTACTATAGGAGACCCCACAGTTTATTCAACATTTGGTTATATAATGAAGCTTGCAAAGAAGGATGGCATAGAAGTAGAGATAATTAACGGAATCACATCCTTCTGCGGTTCTGCAGCAGCCGCTGGTACGCTCCTTAGTGAGAGAGATGAGAACATTCATATTATCTCTGGTCAGGGAAATCTTGAAGACGACCTGAAGCTTCCAGGAACAAAGATTATTATGAAAAGCGGAAGAAATGTTGCAAAGATAAAAGAACGTCTTCTTGAGATGGAGCAGGCTGAAAAAATATCCGTATATGCGGTAGTAGACTGCGGTATGGAGACGGAGCAGATTTTTAACGGAGCAATAATGATACCTGATGATTCTAAATATATGATGACTATCATTATTAAGGATAAGGTGTAAGATTGAAGGAATTCAACAAGGCTTTGGGGAACTTCATAAATGATGCAGCAGCCGGAGGAGCTGTTCGACATTTGGCAGATTTGGGATATTCCATTAGCAAAATTGCAGATGAGATAAACTATCCTATTTCAAAGGAGAAGATTGCTCAGTATATGTGGGAGCACTTTCTTAATACTGGAAAGATTTCCCTTGAAGAGCCACAGCCTGTCCATGAAAAAGCATCCTTTATCAAGGAGCAGGATGAGTTTGGTCGGATAAGCTTTAGAAGAGTTACAGAAACTGTTGATAATTCTGATAAAGAATATGTTCAGTGTGAGTTCGGAAAAGAGTTATATAAGAAAACTTCAGAGTTTACTGAATGGTTAGAAAGCTTGGAGCCAGAGGACAGAGAATATATTCAGCTTATGCCATGGCCACTTAATGCAGTTTACCATGAGGTTGATGAAAGAATTAATAGGATAGTACTCAAAAAAGGACAATATGTTCATAAATAAGTAGTATAATAAATTGGGGCTAGGGAGGATAATCTTTAGCCCTAATTTTTATGAAGAGGTAAAGTCATGAAGTTTTTAAAGCAGTTTCTGATAATCTTAGGGATTTCGTTGATTGGTGAAATTCTTAAAAGTGTTTTGTCATTTCCTATTCCAGCAAGTATTTATGGAATGGTGCTTATGTTTGTATTGCTTCTCACTGGTATCATCAAGCTTGATCAGGTTAGAGATGCAGGAAAGTTTTTGATTGAAATTATGCCTGTTATGTTTATTCCAGCTGGAGTAGGTCTTATGGCTTCATGGAATGTTCTTCAGCCAGTACTTTTGCCAGTTTCGGTTATTACCGTAATTACGATATTTACAGTTATGGGAGCTACAGGACTTGTTTCCCAGTTCATTATCAAAAAGAGAAAGGGGGAGACAAAGTAATGAGTGAATTTATGCAGACAAGCGCCTATGCAGGCGTGACAATCAGCCTTGTGGCCTACGGCTTAGGTGCAGCTTTAAAGAAAAAGTTTGGATTTGGACTTCTCAATCCACTTCTTATTTCTATAGTAGTTACAATCCTATTCCTTGTAGGAGGTCATGTTGATTATGAGACCTATAATGATGGAGCAAAATATCTCAGTTGGTTTTTGACTCCAGCCACAGTATGTCTTGCCATTCCACTTTATGAGGAGTGGGAGCTTCTTAAGAACAATGCAAAGGCAGTAATTCTTGGTGTTACATCAGGTGTTATCACAAGCCTTATTACAGTATTTGTTCTTTCAAAGATGATGGGGCTTGATCACGAAAATTACGTTACCCTTCTTCCAAAGTCCATCACTACAGCCATCGGAATGGGTGTATCTGAGGAGCTTGGTGGGTATGTGACTATTACAGTAGCGGTAATTGTTATTACAGGTGTACTTGGAAATATTATGGGTGAGTTTATCTGTAAGATTTTCAGAATCCATGAGCCTATTTCAAAGGGGCTTGCTTTGGGAACTGCAGCCCATGCTATCGGCACAGCCAAGGCTATGGAGATTGGTGATGTTGAAGGCGCCATGAGTTCACTTTCAATTGCAGTGGCTGGTATTCTTACAGTATTGTTTGCCACATTCTTCGCAGGACTTATGTAAATTATACGACCAGATTTTTTCTGGTCGTTTTTTCATAGAATAAATGATTTTACTTGAGCTCAATGTTATAATGTTTTCCATAATATTGAAGTATGAAGAAAAGGAATTAGGTTTTAATGAAATTAATATTTATAAGACATGGTGACCCAGATTATGTTAACGATACTCTTACAGAAAAGGGTAGAAGGGAGGCTCAGCTCTTAGCAAACATCATTGATAAATATGGAATAGATGAGATTTATCAGTCTCCACTTGGAAGAGCAAAAGATACTGCAGCTTATTGTGTAGAAAAGCTGGGATTACCTGTCACTACTTTAGACTGGCTTCAGGAATTTCCAGGTTATGTAAATGCGAATATTTCTGAGGACGTTAGAAAGGCGTATGAAACCGAATTAACAAAAGACCCAGCTACAGGTGAATATAATAATAGAATTATGTGGGATATGCTTCCATCATACTATGGAGATCATCCAGAGCTTTTTGATGTAAATGAATGGAAGAAATCACCAATATTTGAAGGTGGTAATTCATTAGAAGTTTATGATTCAGTTATAGAGAATTTTGATAAATTCCTTGCTGATAATGGGTATGTGAGAAATGGTATTACTTATAAGGTTGAAGAAGGAAATGATAAGACAATAGCTTTCTTCTGCCACTATGGAATTACTTCTGTTTTACTTTCCAGATTATGGAACGTTTCTCCATTTGTACCACTTCAGTGTACAGCCCTTGCACCTACATCAGTTACGGTAGTTGCCAGCGAAGAAAGACAAAAGGGTATTGGCATCTTTAGAACATTAAGAGCAGGAGATATAAGCCATCTTGTTATTGGCGATGAGGAACCATCTTTCTCAGCAAGATTTTGTGAGAAATATGAAAACCAGAATGAAAGGCATTAGTTATGGTCAGAAGAGCAAATAAAAATGACATACCAAGAATGTGACACTTGAAGGAGAAGGATGCTATGAACAAGAATGAGTTTGCAATCACACCACCAATGGGGTGGAACAGCTATGATTATTATGACACCACGGTTAATGAAGAGCAGATTAAAGCCAATGCAGACTACATGGCAAAGCACTTAAAGAAATATGGCTATGAATATATTGTAGTAGATATTGAGTGGTATTCAAATGATGCTGGTACTAGAAGAAGCGAGCATCAGTACATTCCATTTGGGGATGATGAGATGGATGAATACGGAAGATTTATTCCAAGTCCTTCTAGATTTCCATCATCTAAAAATGGTGCAGGCTTTAAGCCTCTGGCGGATTACTGTCATAATCTTGGATTAAAGTTTGGAATTCACATTATGCGTGGTATTCCAAGAGCTGCGGCAGAGCGCCACCTTCCAGTATACGGAACAAATGTGACAGCAGCTGATATTGCAGATCCAGGAAGTATTTGCGGATGGAATCCAGATATGTATGGCGTAAGAAATGTAATTGAAGGTCAGGCATATTACGATTCCCTCATTCAGATGTATGCGGATTGGGGTGTTGATTTTATTAAGTGTGATGACATTTGTGATTCTTGGATGTACAAGCCAGAGGATTTCAGTGGTTGGCACGAAACAAGAATGCTTCATGAAGCCATAATGAAATCTGGTCGCAAAATAGTCTTAAGCCTTTCACCAGGACCGGCTCATATTGATAAGGCTTTTCATTATTGTGACAATGCTAATATGTGGCGAATCACTGATGATTTTTGGGACAAGTGGGAGCTTCTTAAGAATATGTTTTTGCGCTGTGAAATGTGGCAGGACCATGTGAAAGCAGGTTGTTTCCCAGACTGTGATATGCTTCCTATTGGAACAGTAGGCGCAGGCTTCAAAGAGGAACGTCTGACAAATTTCAACTATGATGAGTTGATGACAATGATGACGCTATGGACAATGTTCCGTTCTCCTTTAATGATAGGTGGAGAGCTTACAAAGATGACAGAGGATGATTTAAGTCTTCTTACAAATGATTATTTATTATCCTTTATGAAGGATGGCTGGAAGGCTAGTCAGGTTTATAGAGATGATGCTCTTGCTATATGGCGTACAGTAAATATTGATGCAAAAAACTTCGCATTTGCGATATTTAATCTCTCAGATGAGTATAGAGATTTTGAAATTAACTTGGAGAAAATCTATGACAAAAAAATAGACCATATCTCCTTGAGAGAAATATGGTCTAATCAGATGGTTGAAATGGATAAGCTCCAGAAGATAACAGTGCCAGCTCATGGAGTTAAAGCTTTTTGTTAATCTATTTTTCTATTTCGATTCCATCGAATAATAGCTACGCAGATGATTATTACATAGCCCACAATGCTGAGTGCTTCAGGAATCTCTCTAAGGAATATAATTCCGAGAAGTGCTGCGAAAATTACCTGAGTGTAATCAAACACTGAGATTTCTTTCGCAGGCGCATGTTTATAGGCAAGTGTAATTGAAAACTGTCCGAGAGAGGCAGCAGCGCCAGCCATTAAAAGGCAAAGACACTGTTTTAAGCTCATTGGAGTATAGTCTAAAATTAAATATGGTAAAGTTACAAGGCTTGAAAAGAGGGAAAAGCAAAAGACAATTATAGGTGTCTTAACGCCCTTCTTTCCAAGCTTTCTTACAAATACGTAAGCGGTGCCGGCACCGAATCCTCCAAGAAGACCAACAAGGGCAGGAAATACTGCTGTGAAAGAGCCTGTTGGACGTATAATGAAAAGGGCACCGATGAATGCGATGATTGTTGTAATAATATCGAATCTATTAGGTATTTCTTTTAAGATAATCATTGATAGGAGAATAGCAAAAAATGGTGAAAGCTTATTTAGCATATTAGCATCAGCAATACCTAAGCGGTCTACAGCATAAAAGTTGGATATAAGACCGATTGTGCCAAAAAGGCTTCGCATAAATATATCAAATCTGTTTCCTTTTCCGATAACAAACTTTTCATGTGAGCGAATTATAGCAACAGTAGCAACTACAAGAGCTACTGAATTTCTAAAGAAAGCCTTTTGCATTGTAGGCAAATCTCCAGAGAGTCTAACGAAAAACGTCATTAGAGAAAATCCCAATGCTGCAAGTAAAATAAAGATTATACCTTTAATACTATTTGATGTTTTCATAAAAATACTTCACGCCTTTCATATATAAGTTATAATCGTTAAAATAAAAATATAACAACGATTCTAGCACTGTACTAAGAAAAAGGAAACCATAAGATGGAAGTAATTACTATTGATGATATAAATGATGAAAGAGTAGAGCTGTTTACCAAATACAATGAGGCGCAGCTCTATCATTATTTCGAGCCAAAGGGTGGTGTGTTTATTGCAGAGACACCAGAGGTAATAAAGAGAGCACTGGATAGAGGAGCTGAGGCATTAGCTTTTTTGGTGGAAGAAAAGGCATTCGAAACAGAAGTTGTGCAAAAACTCTTTGAAAATATTGACGATAGTGTAAAAATATTTAACGCACCATTAAATGTAATTAACAATATAACTGGATTTAATTTAACCCGAGGCGTTTTGGCAGCTTGTAGAAGGCCTACACTTCCAGAGCCGGCAGAGCTTTTGGGTAAGGTGAGCAGAGTTGCAATTTTGGAAGACGTTATGAATCCTACAAATGTGGGGGCAATCTTTAGGAGTGCAGCAGCCCTTGGAGTGGAAGCTGTGTTTCTTACCCATCCAAGCGCTGATCCTTTTTATAGAAGAGCAGCAAGAGTTTCAATGGGAACAGTATTTCAGGTTCCATGGACTTACTTTTTAAAGGATTCTGATTATGTAGAGACTCTTCATCAGGCAGGATTTACTGTGGTGTCGATGGCGTTAAAGGATAATGCCATACCTCTTTCAGCACCGGAAATAAAGCAGCATGATAAGCTTGCAATTATTTTTGGTACAGAAAGTACAGGAATTAAAGACGACACAATTTCTAAATCAGACTATGTTACAATCATTCCAATGTATAACGAAGTGGATTCTCTTAATGTTGCAGCTGCAAGTGCTGTTACGTTCTGGGAGTTGTGTAGCAAAAAATAAAAGAGACAGAGGTATATAGATATGACTTATTTCACCTGCTTTTTCTTAGATAAAGAAAAGGATATCATTGTTAATCTTTACAAGGATTTGGATAAGATGCTCTATGAGCTTAAGACTCCAAATCATGGTACGGGAAATTTAATTAGAAATATTGCAAAGATTTGCGACTTGTCTTTGACAAAAGACGAAGATGAAATGTTAGTTATAAAAGGTGAGATTCCATGCTTTATAGATGGAAGCAATAAAGAAAGCTATATTTTCTATCTTCACAATACGGAGGTGGCATCTATATATACTGATGGAAGAGTAGAATTAAAGGCTACAATTCCTGCCATTGCAAAGACCCTTATGAGTCAGACAAAGGATTTTAATCTGCCAGTAGGAAAGACAATTTTTAAAACGTATATACGTAGAGAGTTGAAATTTAGAGCAGATTTACACACTCATATGAACGGAAATCTTACAGGTGATGTGCTTATTGCACTTGGAATTGCTCATCAGATTAGATATCCATTGTATTACGTAAAAAAGCTTGAATTAAAGCTTACTGATTCTCAGTGGACCAAAGTTAACGAGCAGAGAGAAAAAGTTGCTAGACAGTTTGTTTCATCTGGTCTCCAAGGGAAATATCTTGACAGAAGAATTAATGATAATACCTTTATTAATTTTGCAGATTTAATTCTTAACAACTTAGATAATGCTGAAGAAAATATTGTAAAAATACGTGGTTCACTTGCTGTTATTAAAGACGGACAGGCCGTATTTACGAATTTGGAAAAAGTCTATCTTTACAGATATGTATTCTGTAAAGGCGTGGAGCATGAGACAAAAATCAATCTTTCAAATAAAGTAGAGATGGTACCTGATGAGGATGTTAAGCAAGCGCTTCTTCAGATGCTTAAAGATAAGGAAAATCCTGTATATTGCAATAATACTATTTTCCAAGATAAGCTTTTGTGGATAGCTAGAAGCTACAAGTGTCAGGGAATTTATTATGCAGAAATTAGTGATACGACTCTAGTAAAGAAATATGAATCACTTGAAATGCTTAGGCAGGTTCATGCTGTAATGCCAAGCATTTATCAAGAAACAGGAGTTATGATTCGTTTCCTTGCGGCAATGCGCCGAATTCCACTTACAATTATTAAGGATGCTGTTACTCCGGAAAACTATTTGGAGCAAAATATCGAAGTGCTTAAGGCTACAGCACTTGATCCATACGTAGCAGGCTGTGATTTTGTAGGTGAGGAAATAAATGACATTATTACCTTAAAGCCTGCTTTCAAGGAAATCGTAAAGATTGCAAAAGCTGACCCAAGCTTTGTTATTCGAGTTCACGCGGGAGAGAATGATAGCCAAAAGGATAATATTGCTCATTCCATTGCTTGCGTTAAGGAATCTTTGGCTCCAGGACAGCCTATGCCTAAAATGCGATTAGGTCACGGTCTATACACCTATAGTCCAACAAGCAAAAAGGGAAGAGAAACACTTAAGCAGTTAAAAGAAAATAATGTAGTTCTTGAATTCCAGATATCAAGTAATGTACGTTTGAATAACCTAAACTCATTGGAGAAGCATCCTTTGAAGCAGTATTTAAAGCAGGGAATCAGATGTGTTCAAGGAACAGATGGTGCTGCTCTTTATGGAACCGATGCTATCGAAGAGGAGCTTTCACTTGAAAAGATGCTTGGCCTTTCTGATGCTGAACTTCAACTTATGAAAGATGCTGAGTCAGCTATTATTGAAGAAAGTCAGAAGGCTTATTCAGATAAGAAGGCAGCCTTTACAGCAATGCTTGGAGATAGGGATTTAGAAGAGGTTCTGCTTGAAAAAATGCAGACAGTAAAAATTGCTGGAAAGAAGATAAAGGGTGAAATCAAACTGGATGCTAACACAGAGTTAAAAGAGCAGATTTCTGAAATTACTTGGGACAGATTTCCAGTAGTTCTTTTAGGAGGGAGCTTTAACACTGAGAGTCGTTCTACAAAAATCAGTGCTAATGCCACAAAACAGATAGATGAACTGATGGAATTATTAAATCCTGATGAGGTATGTTTCGTTATAGGTCATAAGCTGGCAGGCTACGAGAAATATCTGCTAGAACATAATGAAAAAGGTTTTAGAATTTATTCATTTGTCCCAGCTGTTATTACTAAATCCGAAGCTGATAAAATCAAGAAAGCAGATGTGAAGGTTAGAGTATCTACTGAAGCCCAGGGAATGGGAATCTATAAGAGTTTTAATTACGAGATTTTTGAGCGCCGCCCATCCATGGTGGTAGCTTTTGATGGAAACAGCGCTGCTACAAATCTTATTCAGGAAGCCAAGAATGGAAAGGGTAAATCAGCTATTTTTGTTTGGGCTAATTCAAAGATACTAATGCAGAAAGCGAAATCCCTTCATGGATACGTCTATTCTTTTGATAATGAGCAGAGGCTTATTAAGCTGATAAAAGACTTAAGTGAAAAAATCAACAGTAAATAATTACAATAGACTAGCTCACTTTGGGGTTAGTCTATTTTTTTAACAAAAAATCTTTTTTACTTCACGAATTTTTCATTATATGGATGTATAGTTACATAAAAGTGTGGTCTTTTATGACTTGACTGTATAGAAGTAGGAGGTCAGTGATAAATATGGGCAAAACAAAATCAGATAATTCAAGTAAGGCACCAAAGGCAATAAGTAGAAAAGTAACCACAATGTTTGCCATTATTCTTGTAGTGAGCATTCTTGTGGCAGAGGGACTAGTACTAGGACTTGAATATAAGATGGTTAGGGGCCTGATACATACATCTTTGACTAATGAATGTATAGCTGATGCGGGTACTATTAATAGAGAGCTTCATTCAACATTTTATTATTTAAATGGTATAGCTGATTCAGTAGAAAAGCTCCCATTTGTGGATAATCAGCAAGTTATGGCATATCTTACCATGACAGTAGGAAGATATGATATGATTCCAACTGGTGCATATCTAGCACTTAATGATAGTTCGTTCTTTTATCCAGCAGAACCAGGGTTCACCATGGAAGGAATAACTGAAAAAGCCTGGTATAAGCAGGCTCTTGGATATGATAACACTTGGTTCTATTATTACAATGACCCATATTTCGATGAGGTTACTGGTGATTTGTGTGCTACAGTTATTAGACATGTTCACCTTCAGGATGGTAGAGAGGGTTGTTTCGCTGCAGATTTGATGTTAGCTAAAGCACAGGAAACCTTGAATGAAATCACTCTTTATGATACTGGTGGATCAATGATGGTAACATCTACCAGCGGATTAATCCTTACTTACAAGGACGATCCTAGCTTATGTGGTACTGCTATAGCAGATGTTACTGACAATACTTTCATTTCAGGTCTTGCAGATTTCCTTACAGCAGAAGATAATATAGTTCAGATAGTTAATTGTGGTGGAGTTGATTACTACATGGTTTCATCAACAGTAAGTGGTACCGATTGGAAGATAATTACTTATGTTAAGCTGAAAGAAGCATTGATGGATATGTATAGAGTAATCAATGTTCTCATTATATTTACAGTAGTTGCAGTAGTATTAGTTCTTATTATTACTACTAATGTTCTTACAAATATGATTAAGAAGCCTGTTACATCACTTACAGGTAACATTGAGAAAATTTCAAGCGGTGACTTTACAGTTGATATTCAATCTAAGGGTAATGACGAAATTGCATTTATGAGTGCTGCTATGGGTGATTTTGTCACTGGTATGAGAGATAGCCTTAGAGAAATTAAAAATGTTTCTGCGCAGCTTATTGGCGAAGCACAGAATTCTAAAGATACAGCTGAAAGTTTGGAGACGGCAGCAAACGACCAGTCTGCATCGATGAATCAGATTAAGAGCAATATAGAAGATATGGCTCATGCAGTTAATGAAGTTGCTGAAAATGCTACCACACTTGCTCAGACTATTGCAGATGTTACTTCTGATGAGGAGCAGATTGAGGCTACTATGAATGACCTTGTTGAAAAGGCGGGCATAGGTCAGAAGGATATGAATACTGTATCAGAAGGCATGGATCATATTGTAGAGTCTATGCATGAAATGGCAGAGGCAGTTTCAAGTGTTGATGATGCAGCACAAGAAATCACTCAGATTGTTGATTTGATTAACTCTATCTCATCTCAGACAAACTTACTTTCACTGAATGCTTCAATTGAAGCTGCAAGAGCAGGTGAGGCTGGAAAGGGATTCGCAGTAGTTGCAACTGAGATTGGTGCATTGGCTCAAAATTCTGCTGATGCTACAAATCAGATTGCAGATATTATCCGCCAGATGTCTGACAGAGTAAAAGACCTTTCTGATAAATCTGCTGCAAACACTGAGCTTATTAATAATAGTGCAGAGACAGTTAATCAGGCAGCCGAAACCTTCCGCCAGATTACTGACGAGTTAAATTCTGCAACTGGTACACTTAATCAGATGGCTGACCAGATGAGAGTTGTTAATGATGTTGCAACTAATATGGCTTCTGTTTCAGAAGAACAGTCAGCATCTACGCAGGAGATTGCAAACAGCGTAGAGAAGGTTACAGAGACATCAAAGGATGTTGCTGCATCCAGCGAGACTGTTGCTCAAGCCGCAACAAGTGTTTCAGATGCTGTTGATATCATCAATAGTAATTTGGTTCGATTCACAATTGAAGAAAGCCAATCTGTGGAAGATATAGAAGAATAAATAGAATAAAAAAAGTCAGTTAAGAGGTGATGGATTTGACCTTCCATCACCTCTTATTTTTTTATAATAACAATATGAGTATTTTATTATAAAAATCAGTGTGCTATACTAGTATACAAGTTTGAGACAGGAGAAGAATCATGGCACAATTTGAATTATTCAAAAATGGAAAAGCCGCACCTATCCTTTTGGAGGATAATGGGGTATTTGGACTAGAGAAAATGACTGGTATATTTGCAAATGATATCAAAAGAGTTACCGGCGTTACTCCTAAGGTTTTAAAAGAGCTTCCAAATGATGAGTATGTTATATATGTGGGAGTTTGTGAGAGTAAGACTGTAACAGAAAAGCTTGCAGGTCACATCGACCTTTCAAAGATTAAGGGGAAAAGAGAAGTTTACGGCATTTACCTTCTAGAGGAGGTTATTAATCCCTGCCAGAAAATCCTTGCAATTATTGGTAGTGATAAGCGTGGAGCTATCTATGGAATGTTTAACCTTTCGGAAAAAATGGGTGTATCCCCATGGTACTACTGGGCTGATGCAAAGGTTAAAAGATTAAGCCAGGTAGTATTTGACGAAAGCATCTGTAAGGTTTCGAAGGAACCTTCTGTAAGATATAGAGGCTTTTTTATTAATGATGAGCAGCCATGCTTTGGTAACTGGGCAAGGGAAAAGTTTGGAAGTATCAGACCATGTCCAGAATTATATGAGAAGATTTTTGAGCTACTTCTTAGACTTAAGGGAAATTATCTATGGCCTGCAATGTGGCGTTCTGATTTTTCTTTAGATCACATTGAAAATGCTCAGCTTGCTAATGAGATGGGTGTAATCATGGGCGCTTCACATCATGAGCCATGTTGCCGTTCAGGGCAGGAGTTCCAGACTTTAAGACGTGACAATCCACAGTACGGAACTGATTGGAGCTTCCTTTCAAATGCTGAAGGAATTACAGAATTCTGGAAAGATGGCCTTATCAGAAATAAGGATTTTGAAAATCTTATTACAATCGGAATGCGTGGAGAGAACGATTCATATCTTATGCCAGAAGATGCCACTCTTGAGGATAATATTAATGTTTTAAAGAAAGCAATTACAAAGCAGAAGGAGCTTATCGCAAAGTATGCGCCATCTGAGCATCCACAGCTTTTAGCAATATACAAAGAAGTGGAAGATTACTATTTTGGTGATGAGAACACAAAGGGACTTAAGGATTGGGATGTCCTTGATAATGACATCATGATGCTTTGCGATGATAATTTTGCAAATGTACGTACCCTTCCTGATGAGGAGCTTAGAAAGAAGCCAGGTGGATTTGGAATGTATTATCATTTCGATTATTTTGGTGAGCCAGTTTCTTATCTTTGGATAAATTCATCTCCACTTACAAAGGTGTGGGAGCAGATGACTATGGCTTATGACTATGGTATTCGTTCTGCATGGATTGTTAATGTAGGAGATATCAAAAATCAGGAGCTTCCACTTAGCTATTTTATTGATTTGGCTTATGATTTTGATAAGTGGGGAACAAAAGCAATCAATAAGACTGATGAGTATACCTTACAGTTTTTCAATAAGCTTGGCTTCACAGGCGATATAGCTGCACAGGCAGCAGAGCTTGCAACTGAGTACACAAAATGGAATGGAAGAAGAAGACCAGAGGCTCTTCACCATAATCATTATCATCCAGTTCATGAGAATGAGGCACGCCGTGTTCTGAATCGTATATACGAAGCAACTGATAAAGCGGATGATTTATATGAAAAGGTAAAAGGAACTGACTTAGAGGAGTGTTTTTTCCAAGAAGTATATTATCCTGTCAATGCAGTTGCTGAAATCAACAAGATGCAAATCTATAGCGGCTTAAATGAGCTTTATGCTAAGCAGCATAAGACTAAGGCTAATGAATACGCAAAATTGATTACAGAATCCATCGAAAGAGAGCGAAGTCTTACAGAAGAGTTTCATACAAGAAATAATGGAAAATGGAATCACATGCAGTCTGTTTACCATATTGGATTTACTCATTGGAATGACGAGCAGTGTCAGCTTCCACTAAGCCACTTCGTTAACCCTGTAAAGGATTCTCGACTTATTGTGAGTGTTGCAGACCAGACTGATTATACATGGGCACATAGATGGACCAGACATGTACTTAATATGCCACTTTGCTTTGAATCAAAATGTATTGGTGAATTCGAAGTTGCTAATGGAGGCCTTAGAACTCTTGAGTACCACATTGATTGGGAGGGAGACTGGATAGAAATAATAGATGTTTCTACAGGTGAAACTCTTAAAAAGAATGATGCTGGGACTACTGAGGTGTCTAAGAACTTTAAGGTTAAAATCCTTAAGGATAAGTGGGATAACAACCCAGAAGCTATGATTCGTGTTTACGTAGATAATGGAGAAGTGGTAGCAGATGAGTCTGAGAATTGTACAAGTATCCCAATGGTAGAAATCTTGGTTCAGGCTAGTACACTTGATGTATCAAATGTAAAAGAAAAATGCTTCCTTGAAGCAAATGGAACAATATCTATTGAAGCTGCTCATTTTGCAGAAAGCAAAGCTTCAAAGCTTGCAAAATATAAAGAGATAAAGGATTTTGGACGTACCTTAAGTGGAATGAAGGCATATCCTCAGAATATTAGATTTGATAAAGTAGAGGATGCACCAGCTCTTGCATATAAGGTTTTTGCTGCAAATGATGGAGAGTATAGCTGCCAGATATACGCAGCAGCATCTAATCCTGTAGTTTACCATGGCAAGCTTTCTGTAGGTGTGTCAGCAAATGGCACTAAGAGAACTGCTGTAAATACAATTCCTGATAAGGGCTTTGATCCATGGAAGTCAGCCAGCTGGAGAGT
>JAFYYE010000196.1 GCA_017557715.1 Pseudobutyrivibrio sp. | reverse complement strand
TCTGCTTTAATAGCGTGAACGTAACCATCTGACTCAGCATTAACTGGAATGACATGTGCAGCAGGCTTAAATTTATCTGTATCCTTAGCATAAGATGAATCGCCACCCTGTGCATTAATAAACTCAACAAACTTCTCAAACGCCTTTTCAGAAGCAACAGCTTCCTTCATAAGCTCCTTTGCCTTAGCCTTATCAGTCTCGATGCCAGAAAATACAATCATTTGTGAACCAAGCTCATAAACAACTGTCATCAAATCCCCTGGTCCTTTTCCATTTAATGCATCA
Organism: Pseudobutyrivibrio sp.; assembly: GCA_017557715.1. Lineage (GTDB taxonomy): Bacteria > Bacillota > Clostridia > Lachnospirales > Lachnospiraceae > Pseudobutyrivibrio. The sequence continues at coordinate 1,362 of JAFYYE010000196.1, read as the reverse complement.
ATAGCCTCAATAACCTCTAAATCATTACCTACAGCATAACCTAAAGGCTCGTCCATGTTAGTAAGAACAGCAGCTATTTTTTTATCTGCGCGCTTTCCAATATCAACCATAGACTTTGCAAGCTCAAGAGCAGATTCTTTATTTTTCATAAATGCACCGTCTCCTACAGTAACATCAAGAACGATTGCATCCGTTCCTGCCGCAAGCTTCTTTGACATGATTGAACCTGTAATAAGAGAAATTTCATCAACAGTTGCAGTAACATCTCTAAGAGCATAAAGTTTTTTATCTGCTGGAGCTAAGTTCTTAGACTGACCAGTAACAGCAATTTTTATATCATTAACCTGATTAATGAACTGTTCATCAGAAAGCTCTGCATTAAATCCTGGAAAAGCTTCTAATTTGTCGATTGTTCCACCAGTATGTCCAAGTCCTCTACCACTCATCTTGGCAACTGGAACACCTATAGATGCAATAATTGGCCCTAATACAAGAGTAACCTTGTCGCCAACACCACCTGTAGAATGCTTATCAATCTTAACTCCATCAATTGATGATAAATCAAGGATGTCGCCTGAATCGCGCATAGCCATTGTAAGGTCATAGCGTTCTCTAACATTCATACCATTAAAATAAATGGCCATAAGAAGAGCTGAAACCTGATAATCTGGGATATCTCCATTTGTATAACCATCAATAATATGATAAATCTCCTCTGTGGAGAGCTCCTGTCCCAATTTCTTCTTTTCAATCAAATCATACATTCTCATAATTAAAAATACCTCTAAAAATTATTTATGATAAGGTTCGTTTTTCATGATACGCATAGCTCTATATATTTGTTCTAGCAAAATCACTCTCATTAATTGATGTGGAAAAGTCATCTTAGAAAAAGATACTTGAAAATCTGCTCTCTTGAGAACTGAATCAGATAAACCAAGGGACCCACCAATTACAAAAACGATAGAACTCTTTCCCTGTATTCCAAGATCCTCAATATATCTAGAGAAAGCAACAGAATCCATTTGCTTACCTAAAATAGCAAGAGCTATAACAAAATCGCGCTCACCAATGTGCTTTAAAAGGCGCTCGCCCTCTTTATCCTTAACAATATCTATCTCATTTAATGATGCATTTTCTGATGTCTTTTCATCAGGCACTTCTACCACACTAACTGAACCGTATTTTGAAAGCCTTTTTGAATATTCATCTATAGCATCTCTATAGAATTTTTCTTTGATTTTTCCTACACATAGAACCTTAATATTCATGTATTATATTTTAGAACATTTAGTGGAGATAAACAATAGAAACCATATATTTAGGGGTGCAAAAAAGACACGCCTGCGGTGACGTGTCTTT
>JAFYYE010000195.1 GCA_017557715.1 Pseudobutyrivibrio sp. | reverse complement strand
CGCCTATCTTTGACAAGCCTTTTGAATCACGAATTCCAGACGAGGGCGAGCTTGCCCTTTGGAACAAGATGGCTGCAAACCTTTCTGAGCTTAGAGCAAAAGCAGAGCATTCTAAGCTTTCTGAGGAATCTAGCCGTCAGCTTACTGAACTAAAATTCTTCTTTGATAAGATGGTGCCTACAGATGAGCAGCTGGCTCATATCGAGCATCAGACTACTCTTATCACTGGAATAAAGGCCAGAGTAGACCAAAGCAACGAGCGTCTGATTACTCTCGTCGCTGAAAGAGATGCAGAGGAAAAGCACAGCAAGAGTAAGAGTATTTCAGTATGGCATATTTTAGGTACTATCCTTTTGGTCATCTTTATTCTGATTGGAGTGGTATTCAGCAGATTTATAGACGATAACATCGGAAGAATTATTGAGATTAGCAGTTTTGTAGCTGTATTTGTAGATTTGATTGTTCTTATTCTTAGTGGACGAAGAGCTTATAAGAATAAGATGGAAATGGCTGCGGATTATGCGGACAGAATAGAGCAGGAAGAGGACGCACTTGAGATTAGTAAGCTTGAGCTTCGTGAGCTTGAGGAGGAGTGCGAGGAATTCTTATCGCACTTCCTTTTAACCAGAGCATCTTCAATGATGGAAAATGTTTACGAAATCCGTCGCAAGCTGGATCAGTACAGACATCTTACTGCTGAGGAACAGTCTCGCCATCAGGAGGCAGAAGGCACACTTGATGAGCTTGCAGATTTACAGTTGGAACTCTACACAAAGATTCAGCCATTTGCTTCTGCTTATGGAATCAACCTTTACGATATGGGTGGAGAGTATGAATTCTTGGCACAGCTCAAGAAGGATGCAGAGCGATACTCAGATTATCTTGCTAAGACAGAGGAAATTGCCCGCCACGAAAATACCATCAGAACAATGTCTGCTGATATAAATAGAATTTTGGAGAAATATCCTGTTGATAAAACATTAGAGCGTGCTGAGCAGGTGCAGGATATAAGCATAAAGAAGCGTGAATATCAGGCTATTTCAGAGCGAATTGATAATCTGAAGGCTGAGATTGCAAAATTCGAAGCTGAGCACGATGTAAATGAGCAGGTGCAGTCAGTGGATGATTTGCAGCAGCAACAGACTGCTCTCGATGAGCAGATTATGGAGCTTAATCGCCAGATAATTCAGGAGAAGGATAACCTGTCGCAGGCTCTTGAAGGGGTGGAGCGCTTAGCTGATATTGCAGAGCAGATAGAGCGCCTTGAGTTCCAGGAAAAGGAATACAGGAAGAATGCAGATGTTCTTGCAAAGACAGAGGACTTTTTGCAGAAGGCCAGAGAGAGCTTCCTTTCAAAATATATGCAGCCACTTCAGAATGGCTTGCACAAATACCTCAGCCTTATTGATAGTCCAGACGGCACTCAGTCAGGATACGCAGTAGATGACTTTGAGCTTGATATGGATCTTAATATAAAGCTTTCTTATTCTGGAAGCACAAAGAGTGCTGAGTATCTTTCTCAGGGCTATCAGGATTTGGTGGCACTATGTTCTCGTCTCGCACTAGTAGATGTGCTTTATCCAGACGAGAAGCCAATCCTTATACTGGATGATCCATTCACAAATCTTGATGACAAAAAGATAAAGGAGTCCTTAAAACTCCTTCATAAGATTGCAGCCGACAGGCAGACCGTGTATTTCACTTGTCATGATAGTAGGTTATAAAAAATAAATATGAATTTCATAATTTTTTAGAGGTCAATTGAATGAAGGTGGCAAGCTTTTTTGAAATTTTTAAAGGGTTTATTGTTGTGAAGTAAATTTGCTAGATGGAATAATAGTCAAAATATGATATAATATGCATATAAGATATTGAGGAGGTAAGAATCATGTATGCATTACAAGAGACTATAAGACCATCAGCAGATTTAAGAAATCATTATAGTGAGATATCCAGAAGATGTAGAGAAGAAAAAGAGGCTGTGATAATTACAGTTAATGGTCGCGGCGATACAGTCTCTCTTTCATATGAAGAATATAGAAGAATGAAGGCAAGAATGGAATTATTGGAAATTCTCGCCGAGTCTGAAGAGGATGTGAGAAATGGTAGAGTAGCCCCTATTTCTGATACTTTTGACGATTTGAGAAATATGTTAGAAGGGATGAAATAGCTTGAAATTTACAGTAAAAAGAACAGATACAGCCGATTCTCTTATCAGGAATATTATTCTTCATATTTCGGAAAATTTTGGGGTTGATGTTGCTTTAGAAAAGTTAAATGAATTAGAAGAATCAATCAAATCTTTATCTGATAATCCCTATAGAGGAATTGATCCCAAATACGCTGTGTTAAGAAGGCAAGGTTATAGGGTTTTAATATTGGAGAAAAATCTTGTTTTTTATAAAATAGATGAGGCAAGAAAAGTAATTACAGTACATGCAGTTGTTGATCAAAGACAAGATTATTTAGGAATTATACTTGGATTGTAAATAAGAGAAACGCCCTCATTAAAACTGAGGGCGTTTCTTGTATTCTAAGTGGCCTTCTCGTACCCACTCATGCACCATAGCTCGGTCAATGCCGAACTCCTGGGCAACTATCATTTCATTAACATCATCGTTTTCATTGATGAAATCTTTAACTTTTGGAAAGAGTTCTTTTTTCATGCATTCCTTGCATTTATCATAAGGAGAGTTGACAGGGATTCTACGCCCACAATTGACGCAGAACTTAACTCTCGGACCTTGTTCATTTAAAAACGCAGAACGTGCTGCCATAATAACACCTCATCTTCCCACCAAGGGGAAGGCTAAAACAATTACAATCCTATCTGTTCTTTAAAGAAATCTCCGCGCTGCTCGAAGTTTTTGAATACTCCGTAGCTGGCTGCGGCTGGAGATAAAATAACTGCTGTGCCCTGGCTTGCATTTTCTTTTACGTAAGCGCAAGCGCTGGCTAAATCTTCTATATAATGCACATGCTCCATGAATTCTGGTGTAGCCTCAGCCTGAAGCTTCTCAAGGAGAACCTTGCCGCTGTCGTACATAAGGATAATGTGCTCTAAAGTACGAGTCTGTAAAAATTCTACAAGTGGGTCGTAGTCGATTCCTCTGTCCATACCACCGAGAAGAATAGTGCCTGCATTTGGAATAGCCTTAATAGCGCTGATGCAGGATTCTACAGTAGTAGAGATTGAATCATCATAATAATCTACGCCATCTTTATTGCCGATGAACTCAAGGCGGTGAGCAAGTGTCTTAAAGCTTGCTAGAGCGTCCATGAATTCCTTGTCGCTGATATCATAGCGACGGCACACATCGTAAACAAAAGCTGTGTTGAAAAGATTGTGAGTACCGCGAAGTGTAACTCCTGGAATCTCTTCGAATGATGCAAATGGTAAATCACCACTCTTAACTTTGATGATAGCAGCCTTGCATTCACCCTGCTTTGGTAAGAAATCGGGGTTGCAGAAAAGGAAATCGCAGTAGCCCTGATTTCTGTATATATTCTGCTTAGCATACCAATACTTCTCTACAGAACCATAGTGGTCAAGGTGATCCTCATAAAGGTTTAAGAGGATAGCCTTGGATGGTGAGTAGTGAGCGTACTCAAGCTGGTGGCATGAAAGCTCGAAAACGATAATAGTACGTGGATGAATCTGATCAGTGATATCGAAAATTGGAAGACCGATATTTCCACCGAAAAGCACATCCTTACCACATACCTTAAGTATATGATATAAAAGTGAAGATGTTGTGGATTTTCCCTTAGTTCCAGTAATTCCTATGGTCTGTGCACCGTAAACCTGCAAGAATAAATCTGCCTGACAAGTAATGTGGCACTTATATTCCTTAATGTCCTTAGGAAGAACGATTCCAGGACTCTTGAAAATTACATCATAATCATCAAGGCAATCAAGATAATGAGCACCTGTGATTACATTGTGCATGGCTGTAAGATCTGAGCTTACAGCGTTTGCATCAGCGATATCTAAGCAATCATATCCGCCAACTGATGCAACCATACGAAAGCTTGACTGACCTTCACGGCCAAAACCTAAGATTAAAACTTTTTTATTACTAACTAAATTTCTAATTGTTTCCTTCATTTGCTAAAGCGTCCTTAATTATTTTTTCGAAGAAATCATCTAACGCATGCTCTGATGCGTACTGATTCTTGAATTTTTCAAATGTGATGGCAGGAACTACTGCAGAATCCTGATAATGCATTAAAAGTGCTGGGAGTGGAATCTGCTTAGCAGCGTATTTGCTGATTGCCTCAGTAATAGCAGCGTTTACTTCGTCACGGCTACCTACACATTCGAAAGGCTTCTCTGGTAATATTCCGCAAAGTTTGTCGAAATCCTCTAAAAGTGTTTCATCTTCGAAAAGTCTTTTGCCGAAGATGGCATCCAATTCCTCAAGTGTAAGGAATGGAGAGAGGATGATATATACAAAGAGGCACTTAGGACAGTGTCCGCACCAAATATCCTGTTTGCTACCTACATTACAGCTTTTGAAGATGCCGTGGTACTTCTTGAAACGAGAGAAGAGCATGGCAATCTGAAGCTCTGAAAGTGGGCGCAGGAAACTGAAATAAAATACTCCTGAACCGATGAACTGTCTTTCGTAGCGTCTGAAATCTGCCTCAAATTCAAAACTCTTTGAATACTGGTGATTTACATAGCTGTCTGCAACTGTAGATTCGTTGGCACTGCTTTCATTAGAAAGAGCAACGAACTGTAGATTGTTAAGGTATCCAGCGATGATACTTGAAAATGCTACAAGAGCGGAGAATGGTGTGTGACCATTTAAAAATCCCTTGGCATTTAAATCTAACATATTCTTATCAAGTGTGCGCTTTGCGTAGATTGTGCGGTCTGTAAGTCCACCAACCTCTACTGTTGCATCTGTAGCGCCTCTTGAGTTGATTACATAGCAATTCACATCTGCCTTATCTCTAAGGAGCTCAATTGAAACAACGGAATCCTTTCCGCCGCCAACTGGAATCATGACGCGAGGCTTCTTACTATTTGAAATAAGAGGTCTGTCCTTAGGAGTGATGTTTCTAGGCTCCTTTGTTCCCTCGTATTTTACAGTCATGAAATCGTCAAAATCTTCTTCAATGCTGTTGGTGTAATAAAATTCGCCAAGACCGTTGAAGTAAAGTTTTTTCCACCAGCTAATCTGCTCAGCTGAAAGCTTTCTATCTTTGATGATAACTGTAGGTGGGCAAGCAATCTTCCAATAGCTTACAAGCTCCACCATACCAAGAGAGAATACCATTTCATCGATAAGCTCTTCATCAATTTCATCTACCTTATTTATGCGTGGAATGCTCCATGTAGGATGAAACTCAGAAAGTCCATCAATAGAGAAATCGAAAGTCATGCTGAGGCCTGACTCTGTCAAATCGTATGAATATCCCTGATAAGTAAAGGTAGGATAATCCTCTCTGCATTTTTTATAAAAATCTTGTCTACTCATATATTTCCTTTTAAACAATTAATATTTATACTTAAAAAAAAGGATTATATCACAAATGTCAAGATTTAAATAGCAGAGCGGGGGATAGCGTTATGCCACACGTTGGTGGACAGAAATTAAAGATAATAAATGAATACCAGATTCTCATGGAAGAAAGTGACGAGCAGCACCAGATTAATGCGGTGGAAATGACTCGCCGCCTTAAGGCAAGAGGCATTCCTGCGGAAAGAAAGACTGTCTATAAGGACATGGATACTCTCATGGATGCCGGCGTTGATGTAGTAAAGGGAGATTTCGGCTATTACATTGGCACTCGCGTATTTGAGCTGGCTGAATTAAAGCTACTTGTAGACGCAGTGGGTGCATCAAAGTTTATATCTCAGAGGAAAACCAGAGAGCTTGTGGAAAAGATATCGAGTCTTGCTAGCATTGACGAGGCGGAGCAGTT